>JAZNUO010000108.1:0-59459 GCA_045592305.1 Eubacteriales bacterium
CGCCACGGTACGCTGACCAATCGGAGAAAGATCATCGATCAGTACGTAAAAAGGGTGGTGGTGTATCCCGATCGGGTGGAGGTGGTGCTGAATTTCGTGGAGGGGTTTGAGGTAAAGGAGGTACTGGAGAAAAAAAGAGAGAGTTAGCCTGTTGTTTCATCAAAACCACATTCTCTAACTCTCTTCATCCAAAATCTTTTTTCAAAATTTTATTCAATTGTACGGGAAAACCAAGCCGCCGACACACAGATCAGCGGGTTGGTTTCATTCTACCATCAATATTTGTTTCTGTCAATACCGTTTTTTCATTTTTGTGCAACCTGTCAAGTAAAATGCCGTTATCGGCAAATTATCCTTACATTTATTTTGCTTTTTATATTGATATTTTGCCGATAATATGATATAATAATACCATGACGATTGAGGGAGGTATTCCTATGAACTATATTTCGGTAAGCGCCGCGGCGAAGAAGTGGGGTCTGTCCGAACGCAGTGTCCGCAATTACTGCGCGGAGGGGCGTGTGTCCGGCGCGATCCTGGTGGGCAAGACCTGGATGATCCCCGAGAATACCGAAAAGCCCATCCGCAAGACCCGCAGTGACGCCGCTCCCAAGACCCTATTGGACATCCTGCGCCGAGAGAAGAACACCGCTCTGTCGGGTGGCATCTACCACAAGGTGCAGATCGAACTGACCTACAACTCCAACCATATCGAGGGGAGCCGTCTGACCCACGACCAGACGCGGTATATTTTTGAGACCAACACCCTCGGCGTGACCCATGAAAGCATGAACGTGGACGATATTGTGGAGACCTCCAAACACTTCCGCTGTATCGATCTGGTTATTGAGAACGCCACGGGTATGCTGACCGAGGGCTTCATCAAGGAGCTGCACCGTATCCTCAAGAACGGCACCTCAGACAGCCGCCAGTCCTGGTTCGCGGTGGGGGATTACAAGAAGCTCCCCAACGAGGTCGGCGGTAGGGATACCACCCTCCCCGAGGACGTGGCCGCCGAAATGAAGGCCCTGCTGGCGGACTACAACGCCACGAAGAAAAAGACCCTTGAGGAGATCCTGGACTTCCACTACCGCTTTGAGCGGATCCACCCCTTCCAGGACGGCAACGGCCGTGTAGGGCGACTGATCCTGTTCAAGGAGTGTCTGTGCAACAACATCGTTCCCTTCATCATCGATGAGGAGCTGAAGATGTTCTACTACCGTGGGCTCGCCGAGTGGCCGCGGGAGCGAGGGTATCTGAGGGATACTTGTCTCGCGGCGCAGGATACGTTCAAGGGGTATCTGGATTATTTCAAGATTGATTATTGAGCGAGGAAAGCTGTTTTATCGATTCTTTGATTGGGGAAATGTACCGAGGAATGCGATCAGCAGCAAATCATTTCTCTTATTTCTTTTACAGAACTTGTCTTCGATAATATAGCTTTCTCTATTTATGCTCAATTGCAATTGCTTCTCTCACTATATCGAGAATCTCTTGAAAAGTTGTCACACGCTATTTGGGCATGCAGCTCTCCACCAAGCTGCGTGCCTCTTTCTTTGTCTGTCCTGCTATGCTATCTGGAGATCAAAATTTTTATATAGATTCCTAACCTAAATGCAAAACAACCATCATAGCAACGAATAGATTATTGCATACAAGACAACCCATCCGATAAACAAGCCCAGACCGATCTTGCACTTGTTCTTATGCTCGGGAGATTGATATGTACACAATCCAACAATGGACAACACTAAGCCCAGCCATCCGCCTAACGCTCCAAAAATAATTGCCAGCACGCCCAGTGTGGCAGACTCCTGCTTTGGAGCCTGATAGGTGTGTTGCTGATAAATATTTGTTTGTTGATAGGTCGGCTGAGGTTGCGCACCGACCGAACTGACGGGCTTGGTCGGTTGAATCTCAACCTTCTCAATCGGCTTCTTTTCTACGTACCCCTCATTGTTTTGGCCACAATTATTACAGTATCTTTCGTCTTCTCTGACTTCGTTTCCACAACAAGAACAACGCATACTCTCACCCCCTGATCAAACTTCGTCGTTCAACCAATCAAACACGGTGTTGTCGGATTGGCTCATACTGACGCTCAACATTTCAAACAGTTTCACAAAGACATCCATATTGGTAATGCACTTAGCCTTAACTTTAGGAGAAAACATATCCAGAATGTCCAGCCTTGCGCTTTCCCCGATACCGATTGGAAGAACCTTCAATCCCTCCGTGTTTACCATATCAGAACACCTCTGAGCCGCATCATAAACAATGTTATCGGCTTCGGTGGGTTGTCCGTCTGACATGATCATCATAATGGGCTTGTAATGCTCAATACCCGCGTTTCTGTAATACTCTCGCCGCTTTTGCAGAAGGTCAAGCGCCAGTTCGACTGATGCCCCAAGCGGAGTTCTTCCGTATGCAGTTAAGGGCACAAAGTTGATTTTATCGACACTCGTGTAGCCGTTGATCACTTCCGGCTTTTCACCGCCGCATCCAATGAGGCATACATCGCTCATCAATCTTGCATTAGAGTCATTTCGGATGGTTCTGAAAAGTTCCTGAATATTGTTATTGAGTTCATCGATTTTCACGACCATGCCTCTGCTGCTCCGGACCTTCTCTGCCATGGAACCGCTCTTGTCCAAAATCAGACACACAGGCAGCTTAATGCCTCCGTTCATGGTAGGCTTGCTAAAGAAATTAAAACTACTGTCCATTGTTATTCATCTCCTTTTTGATTTTCTCCAAAAACAGTTGTAATTCCTTAACCCATTCAGACAGGTCTGTGATCTTTCCCTGCTTGAAATAGTAATAGAAATACTTTCTCATGGATGGCGTCAGAAACATCGCCCACAAAGCCATATCCTCGGACTTGACCTCAATGCCATCAACATCAAGGGGATAAAAGAATTGGGATTTGTCCGTGTTTTCGATATCCATATGATCCGGGCTGTATGTATGGTTCTTCATGATCATAATTTCAAACGCCATTTTGTTGATGGGATAATACTCGTCTTCCATTGTCCTCAACTGCTTTTTCAGTTCATCCTTTTTGAACACACGCTTAGTATATTCCGGATGGCAAACCGGGCAGGCATAGTCGTTGATCTGGTAACACCCACAATCAATGAAATAAACCTCACTTGGTGATTTGACCAACACGTTGTCCGGCTTCAAATCGCCGATCAGGATTCCCTTGTCATGCAAGTATTTGATGTGCTTCAGAAAATTGTAGCAGATTTCAAATCTTTCAGGGTGCGTATACTCCGAAAAACTTTGTAAGCGGAGGCTCAGCAGAGTTTCCGCCCCCTTGACTTCGTCCATAACGTAGCCAACAAACACATCATTTACATAGACCAGATCCCGAGGCCAACAAATGAAGGGATTGTACAGATTCATCTCTATCATTTCAGATAGCTTTTTGAAATTAACGTAGGTTATGTTTTCCTTTTTGAAAATCTTAACCATCATGTTGTTATATGTTCTGTAAACGCTTCCCTCTCCACCGTTTATTTGCGAAGCTATGTTGAGTTTCAGATATCCATACTTGGGAGAATAAACATAGTCAATCCCTGTTGTATCAATTCGGTTCACATATTCATCTTCTTGCAAATAAAACGCATCTTTTGGAAGTGTAGTCTGTGCCTGATCCTGCCATTCTTCAAGCCCTTGTTCGGTTACAAAATAAAACCTCAGTTTTGAGCTGGCGGCTGTTAATTCCTTAAAAACGCCATACACACTCTCACGCTGCACGATGATGCTACATTCCGCATCTTTCTTCTGCTTGGAAAACATAGGTTCAAGCAGCGTATAGTCCAAATAACTGTTGGTTTCAATTCTCTGAAGCATTCCCTTCTGCTCGAGAATATCTATCAAACCTTCCAGCAAATACGCTTCTTTGAATTTGAGATCCGCTTTATATTTTTCTATTCTTTCCTCAATGCCACTATCCACAAAGACAGTAAGATTCTGCCCATTGGCTTCAATAGATTCAACGTAATCTTTCAGGAGCATATAGAAATTAGGGAAAATAAAAACGGTATCTTCAATAAAGACGTAATTGTCTTTCGATTTCTTTATCTCCATTTCATATACTCCTTAACTTCGTCCACCCCCGTAAACTCTGCCTTTGCGGATATGGAAGGATCAACAAAATAGCAATACTGCGACTTGCGGATAATTTGTTTTGAGGATTTAATGCCCGCCAACAAATACTCTGCGTAATCTTCCGTAATCTTTCCTGTATCAGCATCTTCCAACGTCAAAATGTTCAAGCTCAAATCGTCAGTAGAATAGTTTGAAATGATCTCTCTTAAATATCTGGAAATGATTTTCTCATAGTCGTCCGGCTTATGATTCTGAAAATTTGAAAACAGTTTATAAACATTGTCGTCAACGGCAGTGCCATTGAACAGAACCGTCCCGGCTCCGTCCGAGGTCAGCAAAACTCCCTTTAAATTGTCAATGCTTCCAGCCTGTAAATGAAGATGTTCTGCTGCATTCGTATCGGGAATGAAGAATGTGATGTTACTTCTTTCTCCATTTTCGGGTTCCGAAATAACCTTGACCCGATACGCGTTGTTTTCGTTGTAGACGCCCGCAATGACACCATCTCCAATATGTCCCATAATGTAATGGTTGTCTTTGATGGCGAAAAACAGGAGCGTAGATGACAGCTCTTCCACGGAGATATTCAACTCCAAAGCCTTTGCTTTCAAAGTCGTCATAAGAGCCGTAACGATCACCTTGCTAAGACCGGCCATGTTCTTTTTATGCTTGGCTTGATTTGTCTTTTCCTCTTCAAAGCACAGAAGGTAATCAATAAACTTCTCTGAAAGCAAGTCACAGATTTTTTTGCATACGATCTCCGCTCCAATCTCCGATTTAGATTTGGATCCCGCACCGTCAGCAAGGGCAACGGCCTTCACTCCGTTGGCTTCGGCATAAAACGTTCTGTCCTGGCAGACCATACCGCGCGATATGTGCATTTTCCCGATCTCGTATGTTTGGACATTCTTCCACTTTTCAATGATCATTTTACCGTCCATCCATCGTAAGAATTTGTGGGAATTCCAAAGGACTGATCTATAGGGGTTTCTACTCTTTTTTGCGCTATGATATAGATCCAATTGAATAAATCGTCATACATTGCATCTTTGATCGTTATAAACTTCTTGAGTTTGCGAAGTAGAACCAAGCTCCCATCGAATTCGCGATCCGACAGAGCAAACGGAAAATATGACAGCTTTCCTTCCCCTGCCATTTTCTTGATGATTTCAACCGAATTGCTCATATCCCCAAAGTTTTCACCATTTGACAGCACAATCAGCCATGGCTTATAGTATGGGATCCCTTGCTTTTGAAGCTCACCGATTCTTTCTTCAAGCTTTTCCAGACTTTTGGAAATGGACAAATCCAGAAACGGAATCCCCCCGGCGAAGAATTTCTCCTTCACGATCGCAGTTTCATCAAACGGCTTTGCGACGGTACAGTTGAATCCGCTAAACAGCGTTGTCTCAAATTCAATTCGGTCAGTCAGGCCTTCGCTTTGAAGGCGCTCGTTGAAGGCAAACACCGCTTTCTTTAGACGATCCATTTTTTCGCCCTTCATAGAAGCGCTATTATCTATGGATATACTGATTAAAAGTTTTGCTTTTTTTCCTTCTTCCGACATTTCTTCTACCTCTATTTCAACAGGAAAGCCCTTTTCGATTCTCCAAAAATTGACCTTCCCGTTGAATCCATTCTTTTTTATGACTTTTAGTTCCTTTTTGGCGTATTCCTTGTCCTCGGTAAAGATGCACATATTGCCGGCCGGCAATTCAGTAACAGATGATACTTCAATCACCAGGCCCATTTTCCGGTAATGCTCCAGAACAAACAAGCCGGCAAACGCGGCGTTTTCGCTCTCCGAAAACGAACAATACCTTTGCAGACACTCTCTCGCGGTCTTTTTTACGTACACCTTTTTGTGGCTCGCAATCAATGCGCCATACAGATCAAGCAGGAAAAAGTCCTTTTGCCCGGCCATAAGCGATGACACATCAATCAGTAATGAGGAGGCTGTAACAATGCTTTCCAGTGATGTTTTCATACGCATATTCCTTACAAAGTTCTGAAAGCGTCCAGCATCAATCTGCTACTTTCCACATGCATGATCACGTTTCGCAAGACTGGGAGATTGTTGGCAGCATACAGATTTTCAATAATCTCTTTGCCGTAAAGAACAAGATTGCTTTTACTGCTTACGCTCATGGGATAGTATTCGAAGCTATCACACAACCTACCGCATGATATCATGCTTTCACAAACAGTTTTGGCTTTAGCCTTATCCTTGATACTGACCAGCATCAGGCCATCAAGTAAGGCTGCCAAGCAAAGTAACCCTCTCGCGTTCAGGCACTTTTTGTATTCGACAAACAGCCACTTCACTTTTTCCGCAACCACCTGTGTCACACAGTCCTTCCCGTATACGAAATAGTAAAGCAAGGACTTAAAGCATTTATCCAAAACAGGCTGCAGATCTGCCAAAGCCCGATTGTACATGGCATCCAAATGGACTTGATTCTCCAAATAGCTCTCTTGCTCAATGATTCGATTCACGCTGTCGAGTGAGGTTTTATCTTTTGCATAGTAATTACGCAACGTAAGAGCGATACTCTCATAACGGGTAGATACATCGTTATATCCGCTGTCAAGCTGAAGCAAATGGTAGTATCCTTCAAACAACTCAGAGGTTTTATTGGAAACTGCCGCCAGATCAAGGGCTGTCCTGATGCCTTCACAATCCACCTTGGTACAGAACACGAGATACTTGTTCGCCAATTTGTAATTGTCCTTCTTGATTATGATCGTAATGAACTCGATCATTTCTTTTTCCGAAACATACCTGTTTACTGAACGATCAAACAGGAAAATATACCCTTTATCCTCACAACGAAGTAGGACTTGATAGTTGACCAGGTTGTTATGATACAGATAGTTTACAACCTCATCCCGATTTGCTTCATGGGTGGCGATATACTCCAGAATCACTTGTGTGTACTTGGCGTCCTTGAACAAACCATGATTCCGTAGCATGTCCGCTACTCGAATGAGTGCTTGATTATCCTTGAACCGTGCTTTTTCAAAGACATGAACGATGTACGCGGAAAGTAGTCTTATCTTCTCCTCATGAATCTCGGTACAGATCTTTTCCAATTCAATGCCGGTGATTGGATTGAAAAGATTGTATGTATGCGCACTAATGCTCCCGCTTTTCAAATAATCAATGAGTGACGTGGTAAAAAAGCTCGTCATTGTATTATCAAAGCTGTTTGCAATGCTTTCTTGCGCCACGATAATGTCCGATAACGGCTTATCAATTTCCTCCAGCCCATCGATTCCCTTGTAGTTCAAAACCAGCGTATCACAAGTGTCATGGATTTTCGTTACATCGCTCCTGATTTCATCCCGTCTTGCTTTTAAGACACGGATGAAATCAAGGAGCTTTTGTTTGTTGATGAAGCTGTTACTGATGCTCTCGTGTATGGAATCAAACTCCGATAGGTCTCGGTTATACCCCTTACTAAAGTAGTACAAAATGAGGCTTGTTCCGACCCATACAGTCATGGCGCCGAAAATAAACAGATAGATCTTCAAAACCTCGTTCCGGAGAATCAGAAACGAAACCACGATGGTCAGGGCCAAATACACGATGCCAAGAATCACAAGTGCTTTATGAGGCTCAAAGGTGAAATAACTGCGATAAACCATGTAATTCTCATAATTTATCGCCTTCCTTTTGTGCAGGATCACCTCGCGCGAGGAATACAGCACAACCATGACAATACCCGCGACAACAAAAAGTGCTGCCAAGATAATAAAGTATTGTTCTACGATTTCCATATTACAGCACCTTCCTTCGCGAAATCATTATGACGACAAACGCGACAAGCATCAAGCCAACCACGACAGACATCATAATCACATACGAATAGTTGGGATTATTGTAGGTAAAGGATATCTCCTCAACGTAACCGTTTGCGCCTTCAATTCTCAGCGTGTGAGTTCCGTGCTTGTTTACGACCGTATCCTCACTGATGATCACTCCGTCAAGGTACATGGTAGCATCCAATTTCTCAATGGAAATTTTCTCATCCCTCTCTTCACCGTTTGCGACAGAAAGTGTGGGCGCAATGAAAATTTCAATGGTTCGTTCATATCCGTTGGCGCCCTGTACCGTGATAACATTATTACCAATCGAGGTGATTTCCGTCATATTCTCGATCTTGGTCCCGTTCACAAAGAGCGTTGCATTCGGTATATCAATCAACGCGCTGTCCTGATACTTGTAATCAGCGTTTCCGCTATAGGTATGCTCAATCGTGAACTCAGCGCGCGAAACGTATCCGTTTGCTCCTCTGTATTCAACAGTATGATTGCCAACTTGATTGAACAATTCGCCATAGGTATATTTCATACCATCGACATACAGTTCGATTTCCGCATTGGCAAAATTGAAATTCTTCAGACTCTCGGCATATGCGGTCACGTCCACCGTGATGGTAAAAGAACAAATCTGCTCATAGTTGGGGCCGCTTACCTTAAGCGTATGGTGTCCGATTTCGGTGATCAAGGTTCCCGACACATACGGTTCGTCATCCAGATACCACTGGCCTATTGATGTGTTCGCCATTACGCTTCCGTTGTATTCCTGACCGTCAGCAACGCCGGACAGCACAGCAACGACAGAAAATGAATATTCGTTCGAGTATCCGTTTGTTCCGAATACTGTCAGCGTGTAACTTCCTGGGGTCGTCAACTCATAGAGACCTGAAATTTCCAAATCATTCAAAACGGCAGAACAATCCGGGATATCGATGGTCATGGCTCTGTCATAAACATTCCCATCGGTAATGTTCAGACTTTCCGTAACAGTGAAATCTATGGATGTCTGATATCCGTTCGCCCCCTCAATCACCATAGTATGATGGCCAATTTTTTGTGTGGACGAATGGACATTGACCGAAGCTCCATCCAACGTTGCCGTACAATCTGCAGGAATGTCCCATGTTACAGAAGAGCTATACGAGCCACCTTCTTCTATACCCAAAACTTTTGGGGTCACGGTGAAGGTCATCGAATAGGTGTAATCCCCACTTCCCTTCATAGTCAGCGTGTGATTACCCACGGATTTAATTACATCTCCAGTCTTGTACGCCACACCATCGATATAGAATGTACCGTTGAGAGTTGTGACGGAAACCTGTTCGCCATAGATTCCATTGTGTTCCACACCATTCAGTTTTGGAATAACGGTTATCTCATAGGAATTGGTGTATCCATTCGAGCCAATTACTTGCAGCTCATGAATGCCGATTGCGTAGTATGCGGTATTGCTGGAATAGTTTTTACCGTCTATGAGAATGGAGAAGGTATCGGGATCAAATTCAAGCTTGAACGCTTCAGTGTACTGCACCGCAGAAATGGTCGAGCTGTCTTCCCGCAAGGTAAACTTAATCAGCTTTTCATACCCGTTTACGCCAATTATTCGCACCGTATGATGGCCAACCTTGGTATACAGAGCACCGTCAGTATACTCTTCGCCATCAATAGTCAGCACCGCAGTAGGAGTCGCCTTAATAGAAACACCTCCGAAGACAACGGCATTATCCTCAATACCGTTAATGAGCGGATCAACTGTGATGGTGAACGCCTTCGTGTATCCACCGTGTCCATTAATAACAAGCTTATTGTTTCCCACGGTTTTGATCTCGGTGCCTTGAACGTACGGGCTACCGTTCAGCGTTATAGTCATCTCTGAACCAAGAATTGTTGGTTGGAAGGATTGCGAATAACTATCTCGCAAGTTTTCAATGACCGGCTCAAGTGTAAACGAGATTGCGTGGACATATCCGTTGGTTCCGTGAATAGTCAAGGTGTGGTTGCCAACGGCTGTAATAGGCACATTCAAGTCAATCTCCACACCGTTCAGTTTAACTGTTCCACCGTTGACAATAGGCGAAACACTGCCTTGATAGATCTGATCCTGGCTCAATCCGTTGACAACAGGTTCAACGGTGAATACATATTCCTTCGTGTACCCCCCAACACCGATAATTCTCAATCTATGAACACCCACTTGACTCTCCAAAATGGGAGTGCCGGATGTAAATGTTTTTCCATCCAAAGTGGCTGTAGCATGGTTGAACACAGGAATCACGTTGGTCACATATTGGCCGCCGTTTTCTACACCTTGAATATTTGCGTCAATTGTGAAAGTTATTTCGTGCGTATAGCCACCAACACCCTCAATTTTCAAGACATGATGGCCTACATTTGCCACCGAGGTTCCGGACACAAATGCCTCACCATTCAGATAGATGGTTTCCGCATTAATGACAGGAGCAATAGACGAGTTGTAAATACCTTCATTGGTAACGTTCTTCAGATCCGGTCCAATGGTAAAGTGGTACTCATTGGTATACCCATTTGTGCCCTTGACTACGAGGGTATAGTTGCCAACAAGATAAACTCTCGTATGGTCGTCCACTTCCTGTCCGTTCAGAGCTACGGAAACCACATGATTGCAATCCAGTTGAAGGCTCGTATACTCTTTTCCGTCCACAAGACCGGGAATTTTTTCGGTCAGGATAAAGGTATACTCCTTCTCGTACCCATTCTCACCCACGATGCGCAGATAATGCAACCCGACCGTGTAATAATCGGTCCCACTTTCGTAAGCAATGTCATCAATAAACAAATCCGCATGAGGGATCGAAATATTGATCATATACTCGGTAGTAAATCCATCATCGAAGTTCTGATAGCCTGTGGTATCTTTTATGACAGGATCTTCGGCAACGGTAAAGCCAAAGGATTCCTCATAGCCATTCGTTCCCTCAATTTTGATGGTGTGATGCCCAAGAGAAACAATGCGTTCTCCATTGTACCGTTCACCGTTCAGATAAAGCGTGGCGTTTTCAATCAAACGAACCGCAATTTCTTTGCTGAACACTTTGTCTCTGTACTCTTCAACACCAGTAGGCGTAACGGTAAAGTCATAGCGCAAAATGTACCCGTTAACACCAACCATTTCGAGGGTGTGATATCCAACTGCACAGATTGGTGTTCCGCTCACATAGACCGCTCCGTCCAAAAGTGCTTCACAACGATCGAACTTCGGAGTCACAACTCCGACGTAGATTCCATCATCTACAATGTCTGAAACATCGGGAATCACCGTGAATTTGAAGTCTTTCTCGTAACCGCCAACGCCCATGACCGTTAGTGTATGATAGCCTACCGTGTCAATGGTGGACTGGAAAACATAGGGCTGACCATCCAGCAGGACATAGGTGTTTTCGTCCTGATACGTGTTGGTATTATCAAGATAGATGTCAGGAACAAACTTGGTTCCGCTTCCGTTGGATTTCAAATTCAACTTGAATTTGGCGCAATCGTCACCGCGGGAGGTAGACCCATCTTTTCGGTACGATATCGTCATCACCTCGCCGGCGTTCAACGAAATTTCGCGTTCTGCCCACCCGGGGCTTCCCGACACATTAACGATTTCATTTCCGCCTTTCACGACAATGAGTTTATCGTAATTTGCCTCAGACGAGACAAAATAATTCAAAGTGAGTTCAATATCAGTTTTTGCTGTTATAGTAAATACTGATGTAGAATTATTCGACTTATTCGTTGAAGTATAGACATCACCGCTCAAGGTAAATGGATAGGAACTGTCGTTCTTGATCGAAATATTTGAAGCATCAAGGAGCTTCTCAACAACGGGATCAATCACGAATTCAATGGTTTCCACATAACCGTTTGCGCCATGAATTTCAAACTTATGATTCCCAACAACATAGCAATACGTATCGTTTGAAAACTCCCGACCGTCAAGGAAAATGCCTTCGTAATAGTCTTCAGACAAAACGCTGCTGCTGGTGCTGCTACTTCTCAGTCTCAGATAAACCCCATTTTTTGAAGTATAACTTGAACCATTAGAAACACCGCTCCAATTTGCCTTGATGGTAAAATTCTTTTCTACCGTGTAGCCGTTCGCTCCTTCAATCGTCAGGGTGTGATAACCAATCGAATAGACGGTTTTCGAACCGGTCAGAACCTCACCGTCAAGCTTTACCACGGTGCTGCTGAAATTGGAAAGATAATCCACGCTGACAGACTTCGAGTAGTTTACTTGCTCGCCATCAGTTATGCTCGTATTTTCCTTTCTCGTAAAAGATACGGTTTTGCTATAACCGTTTACGCCAATGATCTCAATCTCATGATTGCCAATATCATAGATATATGATCCGGACGAGTAGGGATTGCCATTCAACTTCAAGGTTGCGTAATCACAGTAAAAACGAATATAGCTCGTGGTTTCCGTACCGTCATCCGCTCCTGAGAAGGAAGGGTTCACCGTGAATTCATAGGAATAAACATACCCATTTGTTCCGATAATCTCAACCTTATGGTATCCAACGTCATATACCCACGCGCCGGATGACCAGTTCGCTCCATTCAGCTTGATGGTTGCGTAGCTGCAGGAAATTCGGGTCTGTCCTGGTAAATACTCCTTCCCCGCTTCCGCGCCGGTGATAGAAGGCAGAATGGTAAACTGATATTCGGAAACATATCCATTCACGCCCATAACCGTCAGGGTATGATAGCCAACGTCGTATATGGTGCTCCCGCTGGAGTAATCTTTTCCGTCCAGCATAAGCGAAGCGTTGGAAACAGATGGCTTTATACTTCCTGTGTACTCTTTACCGTTTTCAAGATTGCTGATCCTTTCTGTAACGGTGAAGGTCAGTTCGTTTTCATATCCGTTCACACCCACGATTTTCATTGTGTGGTTGCCAACCTGATAAACAGTTGTTCCGCTTGAAAAGGCGTTGCCGTCGAGATAGAGGGTCCCGTTGCTTGTCTTAGGTACCACCGAATACTCATAGCGTCCGTTTGCCTCGATGTTCTCCCATATCTCTTTGACCGTAAAGGTGATCTCATAGTTGAACCCATTGAGATTGGCAACCGTAAGCGTGTGGTAGCCAACCTCTGTGATTGGGGATCCACTCACATACGCCTTGCCGTCCAAAAGAAGATTATTCCATTCAATTACAGGGGTTACAGAGCCTTCATATACCTGCCCGTTTTCAACTCCGCTTATGGAGGGAAAAATGTAGAATGTTACATCTGTTCTCTCCCCACCGTAAATGAACGAGAGCGTATTCTTTCCTATCGTGGTAATAGGGGCTCCCACCGTATATGCTTCACCATTGATCTCCATGTCGCAAACATTGTGAGTGATCGACATGGATTGCATATAGACGCCGTTTGCCTTGATTTCAAACTCGTCCGAAAGAACGACGAAATTGAGGGTTTGCTTATATCCCCCAATACCGGTAACAACAAGCCTGTACACACCTTCTTCCGTAATTGCCGTTCCGGAAACATACTCTTTACCGTTCAAGGTCAACTCCCCTCCTCTTATGAGAGGCGTGACAGAACCGTAATAGACGGTCGCGTTGTGGATCCCTTGTATTTCGGGAACAATGTCAAAAGAGATCACTTCCTCATGACCGTTTTCTCCTTTGATCTTCAGCGTGTAGGTTCCCACATCGGAAAGAATCGTCCCGGAAGTAAATGCTTGACCGTTCAGCTCGATTATCCCACCAATAGCATTTACTGCCGTTCCGGAGGCGTACTTCCCGCCATTCTCCACATTGACTGTCGCGCAAATTGAGAAGCGGACCGTTTTTGTATAACCATTTTCTCCATCGACAGTCAAAACATAATCCCCAACTTTGGAGAGTGTGATTTCACCGGACACGTTCTCCCCATTGAGTGTCAGGGAGCAATTTTGGAAATCAATGACACACTCCGTGAGTCTTCCGTCAAAAATGGAATAATCGGGTTCAATAACAAAGTTATAGGTAAAGGTACTGTCTCCGTCCGTAAGCACGAGCTGATAATTGCCAACCTTCTCGATTACGGTATCCGGAAGAACCTCAACTCCGTTCAGGGTCGCGGTGCCCACAAATTTTAGAATTACCAAATCGTTGTAATGCGCTCCGTTCTCGATATTTGCACCTGTAACAAGCGTAAAAGTAATGGTTTCATAATAACCGTTTTCTCCGATGATCGTCAACGTGTATTCTCCCGACGTATTGATCACCGTGCCACTCGTATAGGGATTATTATTCAGAACAAGAGTGCCGTTTGACACAGCGGGAATAATAGATTGATTGTAAGAACCTCCCTGAACAACGTTTACTTCATGAGGTCTGACCACAAAATGAATATCCTCTCTGAACCCATCTGCGCCAAGGACCGTGATCGCGTAATAGCCGGGAATATCGATCGTTGTTCCACTAACAAAAGGCTGACCGTTCAGGGTTATGATCCCACCAGAAATAACAGGAGTTACCTCACCAATGTAGGTTTTCCCTTGTTCTACATTCTCCACGCTCAGATTAACGGTAAACTGATACGTGACCGAATAACCGTTTTCGCCGGTGATGACAAGGGCGTTGCGGCCAGGGGTGGTAATCAAGGTACCGCTCTCGTAGGCTTCGCCGTTTAAGGTTGCCGAACCCTTGGTGAAGGTAGGGGTCACTTCTTTCTCATAGATCCCGCCGTCGACAAGGTCTGAGACAACCGTTTCCACAACAAAATTCACGGTCTTTTGGTAACCGTTTGTTCCCGTAATCACAAGTGCATAGTTGCCGCAATTCTCGATTGGCTCGTTATGGTATGCGACGCCATTCAAGGTCATATTTTCGCCGTTTACAGCGGGGTAGAGGGTTTCATAGTATGTCCGGCCATCCTCAAGACCAACAATCGTAGTTTCAATCGTAAAGTTTATTGTTTCCTTAAAGCCATTTGCGCCTTTGATGATCAAAATATGATTGCCCTTGGTTGTGATGGGGGTCTCGCTCGTATAAGGATCACCGTCAAGCGTAATCTCCCCTCCGGAAACAGTTGGAACTACGGGCGTATAATAAATGGTATCATTATCAACACCGTCAACTGTCAGCTCAATGGTGAAATTGATGGTCTTGGTATATCCGTTTTCTCCCGTGATAACCATTTTGCTGGCACCGGGAATATTATACACGTCTCCGTAAGTGTAGTCCACTCCATTGATCTTTACAATTCCGCCTTCCACGTCGACTGCTTTGCTCCCGCTATAGGTTGCGCCATCTTCAAAAGTAGTGACGGGTTCAACAACTATGTTGCGGCCAATGTAATAAGTTTTGATGCCTTCATCGTCAACGGCAGTAAAGGTATAGTACGCCTGATAATTACCAGCTTGTGTTTTGTCAACCTGAGAATAATCGCACGTGAATGTTCCCAGAGATTTACCCGATGTATCATAGATTCCGACACCGTTGTAATAATCAATCTCTTCATTTAGGTCGCAATGTAAGTCAAATGTATTTGCAAACAGCTTGATGCTGCTGATCTTTACTAATCCGCAGTAATAGTATGACGAATAATACTGGCCGCAATAATACACGTTTCCATCATCGTCCAAATACAAATCCCTTGCAGTAAACGTCTCTTGTGTTTTTGTTTCTCCTACATATTCCAAATCATCATTTAAGAAAACGATCGCTCGACCGTATTTTGCGACAACGTTTGTGCCGTTAACATAGATCTGCTGAATGGTACTTTCTCTATATGTAAAAGACTTTACGATATTAAAATTACCGTCCATTTTATATATGGTTTTGCCATTGCAAAAATAGATGTGTTCGCCTTGACTCTCTTCAATGCAAGTGCTTAAAGTAAGACCGCTTTCGAAGGAAGATGTTTCCAGCGTTTCCATATCCATTCTATAAAATGTGCCAGTACTCTGTAGGGAAAATATACATCCATCTAAAACAAGCGGATTATTGACAGGAAAACTTGTGGTTACTTGATCAGTAGACAGTTGTCTTGTGTCCGGATGATAATCCAAAACGAAAAAATTGCTCTCTCCGGACGCAAATAACGCATATTGATTCTCATTTATTTTTTGAGTTTTAGTATATGGAGTAGTCCCCAGTGAACTATATGCAATCTTATCGCCATTGGTCCCGTCAATAATTGTAGCATAATAGTAACCATAATAGCTGTCATAAGATAAAACTAAAAAATTACCGTCTGACAATTCCATGGCATCATACAAAGTGCTTGTCCCATAATAATAATAAACATATTGAGAGTTTTCCCACTGCACTTCCATGTTAGAAGAATACTTGCAGAAAAACAATCGATAGTAAGACCCATTATACAACTGTCCTGCCAGTAAGAATCCTCCATCTCTTGTGGGAACAATTCTCTCGTATCTATTACTTGAAGAACTGTAGCTGGAATACCGTTTTGTATATCTGTTCTCTTCGAGTATGTTCTCAAAAACAATGACTGTTCTGCTTGCTGTCGCCGTTTGATCCGCTCCGTTGGAAACACGATAAGACACCGTGTACGTACCCACCGCGTCTTTGTTCACCGTATTATCAATAACGATTCGATCAGAGAGGTCCCCTTCAACCGAGTCATGTGCTATTGCACCGAATTCCTTGTATTCAGTCCCTTTCTGCAGATATATTGTCGTGTCGCCAATCAACGACAATGAAAGAGTGGATTCGTCTTCGGCAGCAGCTACCGAAACCCAGCCAATACCAATCACCATCAAGAAAGTGATAAAAAGTATTGAAGACACCAGAGTTTGTTTTTTGATTTGACGTTTCATGTCTGACCCTCGTTTCTTAATCAAAGCTTCTTTCGAATCTGAGAAATGATCTCTTCTACCGACAGCCCGCTATTATTCGCCAACAAAATGGAGATTGAGCCGCTGATTTCATCAATGGCTTTTTGCTCCTGATCAGTTGTGTATTTGGTAGGATTGGGTTTTTTATCAACTGCGGTTTCAAGTTTCAGATAATCCTCTTCTGAGTATGAAAAATCTTTTGCCTGTACCTTTTGATCAAAAATGAAAAGACTGATGGCCATCATTTTTTCCGCCTCGTTCAGGTCGGTCAAGTGGACCTTATCTTTCCACAGCAGAAAATACTTGAAGATGCAGTGTAGAAGGCCGCTATCTTTCATCAACAGCTTCGCCAGTGTGTCATACTCGTCTTTTGTAAAGCGTTCCAAAATCAAATCCTCTCCGAGCACGTCCAATACCGCTTGTGCTCGATTGGCTCCATTCGTTTCGCCGGAAGACATCTGCGGCGCACTTTGAGAGTAGGATGACATGTCAGTTTTTTTGCCGTAGTTCTCAATCACATAGGCGTATCGTCTTTCGAAGTCCTCCTTCGTCATCTGCGCATCACCGAATAAGAAATCAAAAATCTTTTGAAACAAATTGTTTGAAAGTCTTACTCCGCTATCATAGTTTCGAATATAGGTATCAAGAGTAGGACGTGAAATATTCAGGCTGTCCGCAAATTCGGTCAATAAAATATTGTTTCTTTTCAATACCGCTTTGATCATGTTTTCCTCGCATTCAAACCGTTTTAGATGGTTTTTTGTAATATAATCTAAAATTGTAATATTTTTTACATTTTTTACACCATCATTATATCGCAATATATACGGTTTGTCAAGGGGTTTTGGAAGGTTCTTTGCTTTTTTTGTGTTATACATTGCCCCTGCTCTATCACATCTCCCCCCGCTCACATTATTTGTCCTGCGTTCTCCTCAATTGTCTTTTCACAGCATCATTCCGTTATTTCCTTTGCATTCGGCACCTCCCCTCTCCGTTCACAAAACATTTACAATTTTCTCCTCAAAAAAAGGACTCTCGTTAGAGTCCAATTATGAGAAAATTTCAGAATTTACAATTTATTCACACGTTTTTCGACCATTTTTGCCCCATTTTCGCTCTTTTTCGTCTCCGAGTCGGTTGGTGTCCCGTTGCCCGTCAAAACCGAACCTTCCCGTTTTGCCCTCGAAACGAACACCCAGACCCCCAAAAATCCATTGATAGCAAAAGAAAAAGTCCACAACATCGCTGTTGTGGACTTGAATGGCGGAGATGGAGAGATTTGAACTCTGTTCATTTCCTTTATTGACAACGGATTTTTTGTGGTTGACTACTTATTGACTCCGTGATTGTTCAGTATTTGGGCGGCCTCCGCTACGGCTTTCTCGCGGAAGTCGGTATAAATATCCATAGTGGTAGACAACTGCTTGTGTCCAAGTACCTCTTGGATGGTCTTCGCGGGGACCCCTGCCTCGAAGGCAACGGTGGCGAAACTGTGGCGTAATTGATGGAGGGTGCAGGTGGCTCCCGTGGACTCACGGAATTTTTTGTACATGGTGTCGTATCGTTTGGCGGTAAAGTACTTTCCCGGCGCGCCGTCTGCAAAAATAATATCTGTGTCCTTGGCGGCTCCGCGTATCTTAACCAGATGCTCCTTCAGCGGGGCGAGCAAGGGTACAATGCGGACTCCTGCCGCGGTCTTTGTGGTCTTGACAAAGGGCGTGTTTCCGTCATGGGCGAGTGATTTGGATACGTGTATCAGATTTCGGGCGAGGTCAATGTCCCCCCATGTGAGGGCAAGGATCTCGCCTTTTCGCATGCCGCTCATGAGGGCGAAGAATGGGAACAGCCACTCGTCGGCATGATCCTTGACGATCTGCTCGTCGGCCTCGGAAGCTGCGTCCCGCTTGGTCTTGCCGGTTCCCTTGGGCGGTGATACGGAGGAGCAGGGATTGTAAACGATGTCATTTTGAAGGACGGCATGATCGCAAATCAGATTGATGACCATCCGCTGGTTGGAGAGGGTCTTCTGTGCGTATGCCGCCGCGAGGCTCTTTAAAAATAGGTTAATGTCTCGGGGTGTAATGTCCTTGATGCTGAACTCTCCGAAATGGACGACTGCACGATCCATTGCAGGCCTGTACGTGCTCACGGACTGGAGAGCAAGCCGTGGCTCGGTTTCTGACCACCATTCCTCCGCTATTTCGGCAAACGTCCTTCCCTTCTCGGCTTGACCTGTATATGCCAGAATCTTGCGGTTGATCTCCCGCTCGCTCTTGCCGTAGAAGCTCTTGGTTTTTCCTGTGCGGGGGTCGGTTATCTTCTTAACGTAGCGCCCGTCAGCGCGTTTTTTTAGAGGCATGTTAGTCCTCCTTCCTTAAAATTTGGGCAAATCTATTATTCCAAGCAAAACCATGGAGACGATTCCGAGAGACGTCACTATTATGTATACATAAACCCACTTGCGCCTCAGTTTCTCCTCCAGTTTCTCAACGGCCATGCAGAACGAAAATATTATATTAAATGAACCACCTACTGCAAATAAAACCAGGATAAATTTGAATATTAACTCCACGATTTCCATATTATCCTCAAACATCGAGCAGTTTATCAACCGCCGCTTGCAAGTGCTCTTTTTCTCGATACTTGACAATCAGGTCAACCTCTTTGCCCGTGAGCTTGCCGATCATGATGCTTCCCTCGGGGGTAAGTTTGAATTCATGGTTGCTGTCCGCCGCCAAAGCGTTGACCTGCCTAACCACTTTGATTTGTTGGTCAATGTCCAGGGCGGCAAACGCGGTAAGTAGTTCGAGTTCCCAAGGGTTCTCGTTGTCCTCGGTAAGACTGCTTTCTTCTGACCATCCCATCAAATATGCGGGAGTTGTTCCGAGAGCTTGCGCCAGGGAAGCGATCTTATCGCGCCTCATGTTTTCAATCATGCCAGTTTCCCACTTGCGGACGGTACTCTTGCCAACACCAACGACATTCGCCACTTGCTCAAGCGTCAATCCCTGTTTCCTTCTCAATTCTCTGATCCTATAAGCCATATCCTTTGCCATTTGATGACCCTCCCTTTCTTCACCATCATTATACCACAAAAGTGTCCGTAATGCAACGCCTTTTTCATAAAAAACAAAAAAGTTTCGTAAAAGACAAAAAAGGTATTGACAAATACCATGTGATGTGGTATTATGTTGGTGTCTTTTAAGACACTTTTGAGAAAGGAGGTGCAATTATGAACAAGTCGTTACTTGAGTACGAGATGTCCAAACGCAACATTAGCAAGGGCTATATGTGTCAGCGTTTGGACATGTCGCGCTCCGCTTTTTACCGCAAGTGTAATGGTTTGTCTGAGTTCACTCAGAGCGAGATTCAGACCATCATTTCGGTTCTTGACGAAGTGGAGAAGATCGAGAACCCCATGTCCATTTTTTTTGGGCAGGAAGTGTCCTAAACGACACTTTCAAAAAAAGAAAGGAGGTTTCAAATTGGAGAAACCGAACTACCGCACCAACCTCGCTCTGATTCAGAGCCTTTACCCCGACAAAGCCACTTTGACAATTGACGATGTATGCCGCGTCCTCGGCTGCTCCCGCAACACCGTGTATGCCTACATTAGCCGAGTCAAGGACCCGCTACCCTGTAAGCATATGTCCAAGCGCAAGATTGTTGTTCCTGTCGCGTCCCTGGCCAATTGGCTGTCGTAGGATCAAAATGGGACAACATATCCTATCACTATCCTACGGCAAGGATTCCCTCGCCTGTCTCGGAGCCATCGAGGAGCTGGGCTGGCCGCTTGACCGCATCGTACACGCAGAGGTTTGGGCTACCGACACAATCCCCGCAGATCTGCCGCCGATGGTAGAGTTCAAGGCCAAGGCGGACAGGATCATCAAGGAGCGGTATGGGATTGATGTGGAGCATGTGAGGAGCAAATGGACTTATGAGAAACACTTCTATCGTCAGAGAGGGGAAAAGGCGAAGTTTCACGGTGCAATCTACGGATTCCCAATGCAGCAGCGTAACTGGTGTGTCGGGGGGCTTAAGACGGATATACTGGACAGCGTAGACAAACAGGGGGTCACGTACATTGGCATCGCCGCCGACGAGCCGAACCGCTTCCACAATCTCACCGAGACCAAACGATCCCCGCTGGTCGAGGCAGGCTGGACGGAGGCCATGTGCCGCAAGTGGTGCGAGGAAAACGACCTGCTCTCCCCGATCTACACAACGGCGACTCGTGGCGGCTGTTGGTTCTGCCATAATCAGGGCGTGTATCAGCTCCGTCTGCTTCGCCGCAACTACCCCGAATACTGGGCGCTGCTCCTCAAATGGGACTTGGACAGTCCCGTGACCTTTAAGCCCGACGGCCACACCGTCCACGACTTTGACCGCCGATTTGCCCTTGAAGACGAGGGCATCATCAACCCCATACATCCCTTTCGTTGGGCTATGCTTGACGGGGATGTGCAACTACGATTTTAATTTTATTATCAAGGAGTTTTCAAATGAAAGAAATCAAAGTCAAGTCTCTCGGCCTTGAGAACTTCAAGTGCCACCGTCGCCTGAACATCGACTTCAACGGCGACAACGTCTCGATCTACGGCGATAACGCCAGCGGTAAGACCACCGTATACGATGCCCTGATGTGGGTCCTCTTCAGCAAGGACAGCCACGGCAACGGCGAGAAGAACTTCGAGGTCAAGCCCCTCAATGAGTTCGGCGAGGTTGCCGACCATGACGCCCTCACCTCCGTGACCGCTGTTCTGCTGGTTGACGGCGTGGAGGTCGAGCTGAAGCGCACCCTGCGTGAGATCTGGTCTACCAAGAGGGGTCACACCGAGGCTTCCTACGATGGCAATACCTCCGAGTATTTCATCAACGGTGTTCCGGTCAAGAAGTTCGCCTTCGCCGATGCGGTTGAGGATATGGTATCCGAGGATACCTTCAGGATGCTGACAAGCATTTCCCACTTCGCCGACGGCATCTCGTGGCAGGATCGCCGAGCAGTCCTGTTTGACTGTGCGGGCACTCTGGACGATGCCACGATCATGGCCACCGACGAGCGGTTTATCCCTCTGGTGACCGCCATGGGTTCCCTCTCCCTCGCCGACTACAAGCGTAAGCTCCAGGCCGATAAGAAGACATACGCACAGAATAAGGTCGAGATCCCCGCGAGAATCAGCGAGTGCGAGAAGACCATTGAGGACGTGGAGGCTCTGGACTTCTCCGCCTACCGAGCCGAGATGACCGCCCTCACGGGCAAGAAGGACCGCATTGAGGCTGAGATCATCGCCCTCCAGCACAACACCGCCGCGGACGAGAAGCGTTTGCAGATCAAGGAGGCGCAGTTGGAGCGCAAGCAGATCGAGGAGTCCAACAGACTGTTCCGCAACTCGCAGATCTCCGGCACCACCGACGTCTCCGCTCTTCGTCGTGAGCTTGACCGCTATCAGCGCGAGAAGAAGACCAAGGAGGTTTCCCTCTCCACCCGCAAGAAGGCGCTCGCAGACCTTGACAAGCGTATCGCCGAGCACCGTGACCGCTGGATCGCTGTGAACGCCGAGACCTTTACCGGGGACATCTGCCAGTCCTGCGGTCAGACGCTCCCTACTGAGCGCGTACAGGCCGCCAAAGACATCTTCGCCGCCAAGAAGCGCGAGAGACTCAATGACATCGAGAATGCCGCTAACGCCCTCAAGAAGACCAAGAAGGACACCGAGGCGTCCATCAGCACCCTGGAGGACGAGATCGCTCTCGCGCAGACCTGCATCGAGGCCAAGGAGGCAGAGATCGCCAAGGCCGAGGAGTCCCGCGTTGACCTCGTTGATATGGAGGGCTACGCAGAGGCGGTCAAGATCGCCGACGATAAGATCGCCGCGCTGAACGTTGAACTCACCGACCTGCTCATGGATACCGCCGACAGCCGCTCCGAGCTTGAGCGACAGTTAGTCGCCGTCAAGCGTGAAATCAACACCTGCGCCGAGATGATCGGTAAGGAGTCCCTGCTCACCTACTCCCGTGAGCGCGTCGAGAAGTTGAGAGAGACCGCTCGCATGTCTGCCGAGGCTTTGGATAGGATCGAGGGAATGCTGATTCTGATCGACGATTTCACCCGCTACAAGACCGGCTTCGTCGAGGACAGCATCAACAGTCTGTTCCGCATCGCTCGTTTCCGTCTTTTCCGTGAGCAGGCCAACGGCGGTATTGAGGACCGCTGTGACGTCGTTCTGGACGGCGTGCCTTACATCGGTCTGAATAATGGCGCAAAGATTAACGTAGGCATCGACATCATCAACACCCTCTCCCGTGTCTACGGCGTTCGTGTCCCACTGTTCATCGACAACGCCGAGAGCGTGACCCATCTGGAGCAGTCCGACAGCCAGATCATCCGTCTGGTTGTATCCGAAAACGATAAGGAGGTTCGTATCGAACATGAAAATTAAGGACAGAGCAAAGCCCAAGGCTCCTCCCGTAGAGCCTGGCGTATATATGGCCGTTTGTATCGGCTTCATCGACTGCGGCGAGCAGTATTCCGAGAAGTTCAAGAGCTACTCCTCCAAGGGGATGTACGTGTGGGAGCTCATCGGCGAGACCATTGAGGTTGACGGCGAGCAGAAGCCCCGCCAGCTTTCCAAAGAGTTCACTATTTCGGGGTCCAGCAAAAGCAACCTACGGAAGTTTATTGAGTCCTGGAACAGTAAGACCTACTCCGACGATGAATTCATGGAGTTTGACCTGTTCGACCAGATCGGCAAGCCATGCCAGATCAATGTAGTGCTCAACGAGTCCAAGGAATATTCCAATGTGGACAACATCATGCCCATCCCCAGAGGCTTCCCCGTTCCTACCACCGACACCCCGCAGATTCGGTGGGATATGGACAACTGGGTCGACAAAGTGTTCTCCGAGCTTCCGGAGTGGATTCAGGAGAAGATCAAGAAGTCTACCCAGTACCAGAAAGCCCACGCACCCGACACGGCCATTACGGTCGACACCGCCACGGGCGAGGTTGGAGGGGAGTGTCCGATATGATTTTCCACTCCCTTGCCTCGTCCTCGGCTGGGAATGCGTATGTGGTCAGCGACGGTGAGACCCGTGTTCTGCTTGAATGCGGTCTCCCGCCCAAGAAACTCATGAAGCTGGTCGGCGGTCCGCTGACCGACTTCAAGGCCGTCCTTGTGACTCACGAGCACAAGGACCATGCCAAGGCCGCTCTTGACCTGATCGCCAAGGGTATGGAGGTCTACATGAGCGCGGGTACTGCTGAGGCTCTTGAGACCGACCTGTCCAAGACAGTTGAGCACATGCGGCAGTTCAGCGTTGGCAGTCTTGACATCGTGCCTTTCACAACTTTCCATGACGCTTCCGAGCCGCTGGGCTTTCTCATTCGCAGTCGCGTGGATGGCGAAGTCCTCGCTTTCGCCACAGACACCGTGAACCTCCGCTACCGTTTCCCAGGTTTGAACATACTCGCCATTGAGGCCAACTACACCGCCGAAGTGCTTGACCGATGCGAGAAGCTCCCCGAAAAGGTACGACACCGTATCACCAACACGCACATGGAGATCGACACCCTGTGCGATTACCTCAAGACTCTCGATCTTTCCCAATGCCGCGAAATCCATCTGCTTCACCTCTCCGATTCTACAAGCAGGGAGGAGGAGTTCCTGTATAAGGTCAGGATGGTCGTGCCCAGGGGGGTCGTGGTGAAGGCTTGTCCGAAGTGAGGTGGAGTCATGTCAGATCGTCGAATGTTCGCAAAGACAATCACTTCAAGCGACTCCTTTCTGTCCATGCCTTTTTCGGCGCAGGCCCTGTACATCCACATCTGCATGTTCGCGGACGATGAGGGCTTCATCAATAATGCCAGAATGGTACAACGGATGGTTGGGGCTGATGACTCCGACCTCGCAGCCCTGGTCCGCAACAACTTTCTCATCTCCTTTACAAGCGGCGTTATCGTCGTTAAGCACTGGTTCATCCACAATCAGATTCGCAACGACCGTCGCAAGCCTACAGTCTATAAGACCGAGCGATCCATGCTATCAATCAAGGACAACAAATCGTACACCCTTACCAATCAACCAACTGACAACCAAGAGGCGACCGTCTGTCAACCAACTGACAACCAAGAGGCGACCCAGTATAGTATAGGTAAGGATAGTATAGTAGAGGATAGTATAGGTAAGAGTAGATTAGATGAGGTGAGTAAAGAAGAGAGTATAAATAACTCCTTCTACGAGGTCAGCATTCCGATGCGTGGCGGTGGGGTGTGGGCCCCGAAGGAGGAGGATGTCCAATCATGGCGTTTGGCTTTTCCCCACATCTCGGTTGTGGGTGAACTGTTTAGGATCAAAGTGTGGTTTGACGCTAATCCTGATCGCCTCAAGCAGCCGAAGGAAATCAAAAGGTTTGTCGTTGGATGGCTCGATAGGACAGAGAGAGAGACCATCGAGAAGGTGAACGCCAGACAACAAGCACCCCAGGAACAGGAAGAGGAGTGCAGTAACCCGTTCCTTCAAATGCTTCTCGAAGAGAGGGAAAAGCAATGACAAGAGACGAGACCCTAACAGTACTGGCCGTTATCCGGGCAGCATATCCCGCCTTCTACGGCAAAGCTAACAAACAGGATATTGACATTTCCGTCAACCTGTGGTCTGAGATGTTTTCGGGCGATTCCTATCAGGTTGTCAATTATGCACTCAAGCAACTGATCGCCGAGAAGACAGGATACCCCCCCTGCATCGCCGATCTCAAGCAAAAAATCCGCGAGGTCACAACAGCTGCCACCGGCGCTCCCACCCACGAGGAGCTTTGGCAAATGCTTCGTGCCGCCACCCGCAACGGGCTTTACGGTTCCGAAGAGGAGTTTGCCAAGCTCCCCCCCGTGCTCAAGCGGTACCTCGGTGCACCGTCTGCCCTCCGCGCCATGGCAGTCATGGATGAGGATGTGCTCAATTCCGTGGTTCATGGTCAATTTCTCAAGCAGATCTCGGCCATTGAGGACCGCGAGAGGTTCGACGAGGAGATGCCCGACGACATCAGGCAACTCGCCTGCGCCATGGCCCACAGGATCCCCGAAACACACCAGTTGACCGAAGGAGAGGTCAACGACCGCCGCAACCGTATTCTCGACAAGGTCGGCGGATAATATTAAATTAACAAGGAGTAATTAAAAATGGCTAACAACCCTACTTACCAGCTTCACGACAAGGTCCGCGTCAAGGCTCTGAAGGACATCCCTGTCGAGCTCCGCAACACCAACGAAACCTGCAACCCCGATGCTATCTTCCCCGCCAAGTCCAAGATGTGCGGCAAGGTTGGCGAGATCGTTGACGTTCTCACCAGCGCCTACTACGGCAAGGTCATCTACCGTATCCACTTCGACGACCATGACACCGAGTGCCCCTTTGACTTCGGCGAGGCGCTCCTGGTCGGCGTTGGCGAACACGTCGAGTATTCCATCCGCACCGAGGTCTCTGACGGCAAGGTGACCGTCATCCTCTGCAAGATCTGCGGCGACACTGCGGGCGAGGTAGAGAGAGCCTTCGGCTTCATCAAGGGCAACGATGATGTTGATGTGGCCAATGCGTTGAGTTACGCTTCCAGACTGCTCTTTACCAAGATGGGGGGGCAGATTCCCGTCAGAGCGCCTGCCAAAGGCAAGAATGTCAAGACCAACAAGTGAAAGGAGATAAAAGAAATGCTTAATCAGAAGGTAATCGTAAGAGGTGACAGATCGGGTGTATTCTTCGGCACCCTGGAGAAGAAAGAAGGTCATGAGGTCACTCTGACCAACTGCCGCCGCCTGTGGAGCTGGGCTGGAGCTGCATCCATTTCCCAGCTTGCCGTGGATGGCACTATGAGACCAGATTCCTGCAAGTTCACCGTCACGGTGGCCGAGATCACGATCCTGGACACCATCGAGATCATCCCTTGTACCGACAAGGCGATCACGAGCATCGAGGGAGTACGGGAATGGAAAATGTGAGAGAATGGTTGACCGTTCCCGTTAATGCCGGCGACGGCTCCGGCTACGGCTCCGGCTACGGCTACGGCTACGGCTCCGGCGACGGCTCCGGCTCCGGCTCCGGCTCCGGCTACGGCTCCGGCTACGGCTCCGGCTCCGGCTACGGCGACGGCTCCGGCTCCGGCTCCGGCTACGGCTCCGGCTCCGGCTACGGCTCCGGCGACGGCCTATCGGCCTTGAATGGACAGGCCGTTTACTTGATTGACAAGGTGCCCACCATCATCGTGTCTATCCACTTGTCCCTTGCCAAAGGCTATATCCTCAATTCTGACCTGACTCTCAATCCCTGTTACGTGGTCAAGGGCAACGGACTGTTCGCCCACGGCGAGACCCCGCAGGCGGCACAGGAAGCTTTGCGCCGCAAGATCTTCGAGAACATGGACACCGAGGAGGCGATTGAGAAATTCTGCGAGACCTTTAAGCGGGGTGAGATGTATTCCGGCCATGACTTCTTCGAGTGGCATCATTATCTCACGGGCTCCTGCGAGATGGGACGGAAGACATTCGTCAAGAATCACAATATAAATCTGGATGCTCTCTATACCGTTGAGGAGTTTATCGAGTTGACAAAGGATGATTACAACGGGGAGGTTATCCAAAGGTTGAAGGAGATTTGGGAAGAATGAATCAGTACAGTATCTTTGATGACTGTTTCGTGGACAGCTTCGCCGGTGGCGGCGGGGCTTCCACGGGAATTGAGATGGCTACGGGTCATCCTGTAGACATAGCCATTAACCACGACCAGAGTGCGATCATGATGCACCGACGCAATCATCCATTCACCGAGCATTACATCGAAGATATATGGCAGGTAGACCCCAAGACTGCGGTGCGCGGACGTCACGTGCGTCTTGCCTGGTTCTCTCCTGACTGTAAGCACTTTTCGAGGGCAAAGGGAGCGGCCTTGGTAAACAAGAAAATACGCGGCCTTGCCTGGGTGGTTCTTCGTTGGGCGGCAGAAGTCAAGCCCGATGTCATCATGCTGGAGAATGTCCCCGAGTTTGTAACTTGGGGACCCGTCCGCAAGGGTAAGCCCGTCAAGAGCAAAGCTGGACAAACCTACCGCAAGTGGTTAAAGCAGTTGCATGAGCTGGGCTATGTCATCGAGACCCGCAAGATCTGTGCCGCCGATTACGGAGCACCAACCATCCGCACACGCTTCCATCTGATCGCCCGCCGAGACGGTAGACCGATCTGGCCAGAAAGAACACACGCACCGAGAGATTCTTCCGAAGTCTCAAGCGGTAAATATCTCCCTTGGAGATCTGCGGCGGAAATCATAAACTGGGACTTGCCGTGCCCTTCTATTTTTGACACCAAGGAGGACATCAAGAAGCAATACGGCATCACGGCTGTTCGCCCTTTGAAGGATAATACCCTTCGCCGTATTGCCAGAGGGCTGGATAAGTTCGTAATCCAAAGCCAGGAGCCTTTCATTGTCCCGATCGGTTACGGTGAGAACAAAGGGCAGAAGCCGAGAGTACATGATTCGAAGGATCCATTGTCCACCGTGGTAAGTAGCGTTAAACAGTATGTATGCAATCCCGTTATGACACCTTATTTAGGGCAACACAAATTCAATAACGCTGCGCAGGATGCTCGGAACCCTTTGAGCACAGTAACGTCCGTAGGATCACATGAAATCTTTTCACCGAAACTTGCGCCGTATGTCATGTGCAACAACGCCAACAACGCTCCGCATGAGATGTGTGCCCCTGTGCCGACCATCACGACAGGCAACAGGAACTTCCTCGTATCCCCCACGCTCATCCAGTACCACACCGAACAGAGCGTAAAGGAAGTGAGAGGTCAGAAGATTAACGAGCCGATCAGAACGGTTGACGCGGCGAATCGGTACGGATTGAGCGCGGCGTATATGACCGAGTATTACGGCAACGCGCACGATGGCATCGAGGCCAGAGACCCGATGCATACAATAACCGCCAGAGACCGGGAGGGGGTGACACTTGCCCACCTTGCCCATTTCAAGGGGCAGGATAAGGGGCAATCTCCGCTGGATCCCCTCATGACGGTGACCGCCCGTGACGGTCAGTTCGCTGATGTGCGGTCGATCCTTGTGAAATGGGATGGCTGTACTGATCTGCATCGTTGGGGAGAGGTGCGCAAGTTGCTCAATACCTACTGTGACCACAACATAGCAGAGGACGAGGTTCTTCTTCTGAACATCTGCGGCTGTTGGTATTTCATTTCCGACATCGGACTGCGAATGCTGACCCCTCGCGAGCTGTATGATGCCATGGGTTTCCCACACGACTACATCATAGACCGAGACATTAACGGAAACCCGATCAGCCGTTCCGACCAGGTAGCAAGGTGTGGGAACGCCGTGTGCCCTGCGGTCGCGGAAGCTCTGGTAAGGGCCAATCTGCCAGAGCTATGCACAATGAAAATCAACACTATGGAACAGCTTCACGATGCTATGACATCATGAAAGGAGATTAACATGATCGATATTCAAACCATATTCGACTCGGATGAGGCCGAAAAGAGAGCCATCGATGAGATGGCGAGACATATCCCAGCAAGAATATTCGCTTATGATGTGAGCGAGAACTCGGCGAATTTGGATGAAAAGCACCGAGAAATTGTAGCACTTCATCTTTACAGAGCAGGCTACCGCAAGGAGAAAACCGCCCAGTGGGTAACCACCGCCGAGACCGAGAGCGGCGTGATCGTGAGGTACACTTACCGTTGCACCGATTGCAACTATTTCTACAAGACCGTCTGCCCCCGTGGGGATGACTATTGCCACAAGTGTGGGGCGAAAATGAAAGGAGTATGACATGAAAGGAAAACTATCCGCAATGTTAATATTTGTATCGATGCTCGCGTTGCTGGCATCATGCTGTCTGCTCGGTTGTACGCGCCAGAACACCGAGACCGATACAGATACCGAGACCGAATCGGCCACAGTCGGCACGGCCGAAGCAGTTGTGTGGCTGTATTTCCCGGACTTATCAGAAAAACCGCACGAAAGCATCGTCCTTATGGGCGACGATTTGGAAAAGGCACTCCGATACCTTAACGGCATAGTAGAGATAGCGGATGCCAACGGCTACCCCGAAGAACCGCTGACAGAGATGTACCTATCGATAGATGCAGTCCGAGGATACACAGTGACCTACATTGTGGACAGCGTTGGACAGGTATGGGTATACATCGACGAGGACTGTCTTTGGGTTGGCGTCCACCAAGGAGGTGAGTGATATGGACGAGTATATCAAGCGTAGAGATGTGATAGGTCTCATCGAGGATAAGCTCAAGCGATGCGAGACCATGCCTGAAGCGATTGTTTGCGCCAGGTTGCGAACCGCGGTTATGGGCTTGCACTCCGCCGACGTCGCACCGAGGGCGGAGTGGATCAGCGTTGAGGAGAGGTTGCCCAAAAACGATTGGGGCAATCACTGGAAAGATCGGAAATACTATCTTGTTTTTACCAAACCGAGCGGTTTAATGAATGTTGCGGTCTATGGATATAAAGAACATGATTGGTGGATCGACAGGAATTCTTGTGTGCTTGATAAAAAGAATTACAAAGAAGTCACCCATTGGATGCCCCTGCCCGAGCCGCCGAAAGGAGAGAAGCATGACCCCGCTTGAGAAAGCCCGTCTCCGAGCCAAAGAACCACCCGCCTGTAAGGACTGCCCAGATTCGGAGCGGGTGGGAAATGTCCTATACTGTAGAATATCTGGAAAAATGATACTGCCTAGGTTTGAGCATATCAGCCTCTGCCGAGGCGAGAGACTGAAAGAAAGAGAGGGAAGACAATGAGTGATAATGCCAACATCGAAAAAACCAAAGTCATTACTGCATGTTTCAAGGAGACCCAGGGTGCCGAGGATCTGTTTATTATGACTTCGGGCACTCGCAGAAAGGTCTATTGCCGGCAGAGGTGTGACCAAACGCATATCCGGTGGCTTTCCACGAGCAAGTGGACGGGAGGCTATGAAGCCGATTGCCCGATCCGCGAGGGAATCCAGTTCCTGATCGTTGGCGCGGAGGGTGAGCCGCTGTACCGTGAGACTGTTGTAAAGGAGATTGGGTACAGCGACACCGTGGCTGTCAAGGAGTTTGACTTCTTCGACGATTGGATCAAGAAACTCCAGCAAGAAATAGCCGAAAAAAACTGTCTACTATCCCATGCTAATTGGCGAGCCTACCTCTGTTCATTCCGCGGGACTAACAACCGCGAGTACCTGGATAACTGGCTGTACTGTAATTCGGTTGAAACCGACGTTGAACTGAAGGATCAATCATCCTACCTCGGCAACAACGTCAGCCTCATTCGCAGGAGTTATTTACACACGCCAACAGGCAGGCGATACAGCAGATATAATCTGGAGTCCTCCGATCTGGTCTCCTGCTATGCGATCTGCGGGTATCAGTTGGGAGGATGATATGCCATGTCATCAAAAAGTAGTTATGTATCGAAATACGTGGTCTGCCCTTTCTACAAGCGACACAACGGCAACCGCATCTGCTGCGAGGGAGTGACCGACGCTTGCACCAACAACGCCGTGTTCGAGGATCCCAAGGAGCTTAAGGACTATACCACTATATACTGCGAGGACATCCACAACTATGAGAACTGCCGTATATGCGCCATGCTTAACGGCAAGTACGAAAAGAAGAAATAATCCCTACTGGAGGGGCGTTTAGGCGCCTCTCCTTTTTGTGTAGGGGGGTGTGTTTAGAAAACAACACCTCATGTTGTATCATAAGCGTATAAGCAGCGCAGGAAGGAGGCCGCGAATGATTGATATTGATTGGGACAAGATCCGCGAAGAGTATATCGCGGACGAGTCGACGTCTTACCGCAAGCTCGCGGCTAAATATGGCGTGAAGGATTATGTAATCTATCGTCGAGGTCACGCTGAAGGATGGCCTGCCCTACGCAAGCAATGTGTAGACGAGACCATAGCAAAAGCGGTTGAAAAAATCTCCCAAAACAGGGCCAATAAGCTCGATAGCGTCATGGATGCCGCCGATCAACTGATTAAAAAGGTAATGGACGCGATTAAAGAGCTTGACAAAAAGACGGTTAAAAAAGTCACAAGGACCAAGAAGGTCGAATACGACAATGCCAACTGTCCAGACAAGCCCACCGGGGAGACCATCACCGAGACCGAGGAGTACGAGACCATCGACGCGCTGCTTGACAGGCAGGGTATCAAGGCCCTTACCTCCGCGCTCCGTGACCTCAAGGAGGTCCTCTCCGAGCCTACCGACCTTGATAAGCGCGAGCAGGCCGCTCGGATCGCCAACCTCGAGAAGCAAGTCAACAAGGGCGACGATGATAACGTCCGCGAGGTAGTCGTTACCTTCGCCGCGGGAAACGATGAGTGGAATGAGTAATCTTATCCTGCAACCGCCGAACGAGCGTCAGAAGCTTTTCTTGGCGGCTAAATCCAAGCATGTAGCCTACGGCGGTGCCCGAGGCGGCGGAAAATCCTGGGCAGTCAGAAACAAGGCTACGCGGCTCGCATTGCGGTACGCTGGCATCAAGATCCTGATCGTCCGCCGCACTTACCCCGAGCTCGTCAACAACCACATCAACTTCCTGCGTGTGGATCTGCTTGGCGTTGCCAGGTATAACACTTCCGAGAAGGTCTTCCGCTTCGTCAATGGCTCCACGATCAAGTTCGGCTACTGCAACAACGACCGCGACCTTGACCAGTATCAGGGTGCCGAGTACGATGTCATCTTCTTGGACGAGGCTACACAGCTTCAGGAGGAGTGGGTTAAGAAAATAGTGGTCTGTGTGCGTGGTGTCAACCGCTTCCCGAAGCGAATTTATTACACAATGAACCCAGGCGGCGTATCTCACGGATACTTCAAGCGGCTGTTCATCGACCGTAAGTTTCTCGCCGGCGAGAACCCCGATGACTATGAGTTCATTCAAGCCCTCGTAACGGACAATACAGCGCTCATGGAGAGCCAACCAGAGTACAAGCAACAACTGGAGGCTCTCCCCCCGAAACTGCGCCAGGCGTGGCTGTACGGGCGATGGGACGTGTACGAGGGGCAATTCTTCGAGGACTTCCGAGAGACCCCCGATCTCGATCTGTGTGCCGCCGCCGGTATTACCCCCGAGGAGGCCTTGGAGCAGCGGAGATTCACCCACGTTATCGAGCCTTTTGACCTCAACCGAGGCCCCGCCAGAGGCTGGAACATCATGCGATCCTATGACTTCGGGTACGGCAAGCCCTTCTCGCTCGGCTATTGGGCGGTGGACTATGATGGTATCCTGTACCGCATCATGGAGATCTACGGATGTACCGAGACCCCTAACGAGGGCGTTAAGTGGACTACTGACGAGCAATTCAGGCGTGCGGTACAGCTTGAGCGAGAGCACCCGTGGTTGCGGGGACGCAAGATCGTTGACAGCGTAGCCGATCCGTCTATCTGGGACACCTCCAGAGGAGAAAGCACGGCGGAGGTGGCGGAAAAATACCATATATACTTCTCTCCTGGCGATAACAAGCGCATTCCCGGGTGGATGCAGGTGCATTACCGCTTCCAGTTCGACGATAACGGTTACCCCCGCATGTACTTCTTCTCCAACTGCAAGGCGGCCATCCGCACCGTGCCCTTGATGAGGTACAGCGAGACGATCCCAGAGGATCTGGATACCAAGATGGAGGACCACGTGTGCGACGAGATCCGCTACATGTGCATGTCAAGGCCAGTAGTCCCCATAGCAAGTAGCACTAAAAAAATCGCTCTATCCGACCCGCTTGACCAGTTCAAAGGGCGGAAGCGAAGATAGGAGTAGAACATGGACGATATCACCAGCGCGGAGTTCTCGCCGCCTCAAGAGCCTCCCGTAGGCGCAACACGGGTCAAGGCCTTTACCCGCGTACTCCAGCAATATAAGTCGGCCAGAAGCAAGACCGAGCGCCGCATTATCGAATCCGAGAGTTGGTGGAAGCTCCGCAACAGCGAGTTGGAGGCCGAGGTGCTCGGCAGCGGGAAAGGATTCAAAAGTTCCTCCGCGTGGATGCACAACGTCATTGCCTCCAAGCATGCCGATGTGATGGATGCTATTCCCGAGGCGACCATGCTCCCCGTAGAGGAGGGCGACAAGGCTGAGGCCGAACTCCTTACGGACATCATGCCCGTTGTCCTCGAATATAACGACTTCGAGGAGATGTACTCCACCAATGCGTGGCGCAAGCTCAAGACCGGCACCGCTTGCTATAAGGTGGTGTGGGATCAGAGCAAACTCAACGGCCTTGGTGACATACATATCACCAGCGTCAACCTGCTTGACCTGTACTGGGAGCCGGGCGTCACCAACATCAACGACTCGCGGTACATCTTCCATTGCGAGTTGATCGATAAGGACATCCTGGAGGAGCGTTACCCCCAACTGGCTGGTAATCTCAAGGTCAACACGACCACCACGGCCAAGTTCTTGTACGACGATAATGTCATTACCTCCCACAAGTGTACCGTGATAGACGTCTACTACCGCCGCGTGGTCAACGGCAAGACCGTTCTGCACTACGCCAAGTACGTGGGCGATACTGTGCTGTACGCCACGGAAAACGATCCTGAATACGCCACGAGAGGCCTATACGATCACGGCGAGTACCCGTATGTGTTCGATGCGCTCTATCCAATCGAGGGATCCCCCTGTGGCTATGGCTTCGTGGACATCTGCCGCAACCCTCAGATTGCTATTGACCTGATTCAGACCGCCGCCGTCAAGAGCGCCATGGTAGGCGCAATTCCCCGACACATCGTGAGTAATCAGGCCAAGATCAACGAGGAGGAGTTTCTCGATCTGGACGAGCCTCTTATCCACGTGGAGGGTAGCATCAACGACACGCAGTTCCGCCCGGTAGAGCACAAGTCCTTTGACCCTGTGTACAACAACATCAAGGACGGCTTAATTGCCGAGATGCGCGAGACAAGCGGCAATACCGAGACGAGTACAGGCACCACCAATTCGGGCGTGACCGCCGCCTCCGCCATCGCGGCCCTTCAGGAGGCAAGCGGCAAAGGCTCTCGTGATGCTATTGGCACCTCGTACAGAGCGTTCCGCAAGGTCGTGTCGCTGGCTATCGAGATCATTCGTCAGTTCTACGACGCCCCCCGCCACTTCAGGATCACGGGTCAGGACGGTGTCCATAAGTTCGTCACGTACACCAATCACATGTTGCAGGAGCGGTCTCTTGGCTCGGGATTTGGCGTGGACTTTGGCACTTACAAACCCGTGTTTGATGTCAAGGTCAAGGCCCACAAGAAGACCGCCTACTCCCGCGTTGCCCAGAACGAGCTCGCCATCCAACTCTATGACAAGGGCATGCTCAACCCCATGATGGTGGATCAGAGCATCCTGTGCCTCAGCATGATGGACTTTGACGGTCGTGACGAGCTCATCCAGAAGCTCATGGCCAACGGCACCATGCTTCAGAAGCTGATGACTTACCTTCCCTTCGTGGTCATGTACGCCCAGGCGAACGGCGATCCCATGCTCGCGCAGGCCGCCATGCAGGACTATGAGATGTATTCGGGCGGACAAGCCCTTGCATTACCTGCTGGCGGCGGTCAGACGAGTGGCGACCCTAACCCCGAAGAGCATGGTACCGTGACCAAGGCGCGTGAGCAGTCCCGCAACGCCACGCAACCCGCATAGGAGGATATATGATCAACGTCAAGTATAACCGCAAAGACCTTCATATCACGGTGACGGGACACGCCTACAGTGGCGAGCCTGGGCACGATCTGATCTGCGCCGCCGCCTCTATTCTGGCGCACACAATCGCGGATATTGTGGCATCCGCGGAGGGCGAGGGACTCTGCAATTCGGCCTCTGTCCGCTTGGATAAGGGTGACGCAGAGATCTCTTGCTCCCCCGATGACACCATCCTTATCGCCATGGACAGCGTCATGACCGGCTTCGCAATTCTCGCGAGCAATTACCCCGAGTGCGTGTCGTTCATCTGCGACGATATTTAGCCGCAAGGCTTGATATATAAAGGGACTCGCCGCCCCTATAGCGGCAGAATACAACGGAGGATATACCTCATGCTTATCAGCAAAGAGCGGCTTGACCTCCAGCTCTTCGGTGCACCGGGTGACGGTGGCGACGGAGCGGGTGAGGGTGCCGCAACCAACACGGTCGCAACTCCTGCCGACGACGGGCAGCAGAAACTTCGGGACCTGGGTGTGCCCGAGGATGTTCTGCGGAGACGCAAGGCGCGCAAGGCTACCCCCAAGATCTCTCATGGCGACGAGGACGATGCTACTCCCGCCGACACCAAGCAGAGCAAGGGCAAAGCCACCAGTCAGCCTACCGCCGCTGACACCACGACTCCCGCACCCACGGAAGCAACCCCGTCCGCCCCCTCCACAGCCACATGGGATGAATTCATGGCGATCCCCGAGAACAATCAACGCATGCAGAGCATTGTTCAAAAGCGCCTCGGATCGTCCAAGGCCGCGGAGGAATCGCTCGCTAAACTGGCCCCCGCTCTGGAGGCACTTGCCGGGCGATATGGCATGGATCCCGCCAAACTGGACTACGATGCCCTCACGCAGGCGATCACCGATGACGACGGCAACTACGAGGAGCTTGCCCTGAAAATGGGCACGACTGTAGACCGAGCGCGTGAGATCTCCAAACAGGAGATGCAGAACCGCCGAGAGACCGCCGCCAATCATCTCCGCGAACTGGAGCAGCAGGGCGAGGCCTTGAAGAAGACCTTCCCGACATTTGATCTTCAGAGCGAGCTCCAGAATCCCATTTTCGCAAGGTTGACCGCACCCGATTCGGGCATCTCTGTGGAGGACGCCTACTTCGCCGTCCACCGACAGGACATTCTGACCGCCTCCATGGCGGCGGCTGCCAATCAGTCCGCAGAACGATTGTCCGCATCCATCCAGTCGGGTTCCAGACGCCCCATTGAGAGCGGATCGAAGGGTAGTGCTCCCACCAACACCAATTTCAGCTACCGCAACGCCAGCCGCGAGGAGAGAGCCGCTCTCAAGGCTCGAATCTTTGACGCGGCGGCAAGAGGAGAAAAGGTGTACCCCGGAGGATAAGCCCGTCGTGCATCTCTCCTCTGCACTACACACAAGGAGGAGAAACCATGAAATCCGTTATTCCCATCATCACCACCATTTCCTTCATCAGCCACCTCGACCTCCAGCTTTTTGCAGAGGCAGGCGATGTCGTCAACACCACCGCAGGCTATGTCAATGCCTACAACGGCAACAAGGAGAATTTCACCGCTTCCCAGACCCTCGACCCCACCATCAAGGAGTTCTACGACACCGAGCTTCTGGAGAACGCCCGCATGGAGATGTTCTTCACGCAGTTCGCGTTCAAGAAGCGTCTTCCCGCCAATTCCGGTCGGAGCATGGAGTTCCGTAAGTGGAATACCTTTGCTCGCGCAGGCAAGCTTCAGGAGGGTGTCATTCCCACCGGACAGAAGTTCGGCATGAGCTCCAAGATGTGCTCCATCGATCAGTACGGTACCTACGCAACCATCTCCGATGTTCTGGAACTGCACGCCTACGACCCCGTGATTCTCGGCGCCACCGAGGAGATGGGAGCATCCGCCGCCGAAACTCAGGAGGTGCTGACTCGTGACGCGCTTCTGACCAACCCCTGTGTTCTGTACTGCGACAACATCAATGTGGAGACCAACGCCAAGGTCGGCGATACACCCGTCAACTGCGCCGAGATGGAGGCCACCTCTTCTGTCAGGTCCATTCTGACCGACCGTATGGTAAACCGTGCCGCCACCTATCTCAAGAAGCATAAGGTGCCCAAGATCAACGGTCGCTACTACGCCATTATCCATCCTTCCGTCTCCGAGGATCTTCGCAATTGCCCCGGCTGGCGCGAGGCTCATGTGTATGCCAGTCCCGAGGAGATTTTCCTGGGTGAGATCGGCGAACTGCACAAGGTTCGTTTCATCGAGGACACTGACGCGCCTGTTCTGGGAGGCACGAGATACCAGAACAAAGCCGGAACCGTCACCTACGCCACCTACTTCTTCGGTAAGGACGCTTATGGTGTCCCCGACCCCGAGGGTGGCAATCTGGAGATGATCGTCAAGACCAAGGAGCAGGTTGGCGGTCCTCTGAACCAGTTCAGCACGGTGGGCTATAAGTTCGAGACCGGTTGCATCATTCTGTACTCCGAGAGACTGCTTCGTGTCATGTCCTGCTCCGAGTACAGCGACATCGACGAGGCCACCTATTCGGCGTCTGCCGCTACCACCGAGACTCCCGATCCCGATCCCGAGACTCCCGATCCCGAGACTCCCGATTCCGAGACTCCCGATTCCGAGGAATAATGTTAACCCCCAAGCGGGGGCATTGAGTCCCCCGCTCCCCACAGAAAGGAGGCCTTAATATGGCCAAGAAGTCCAACAATGTCGCTTCTTCCAACGTAAGAGACAAGAAACGCGAGCTTGTTCCTTACACCCCTCCCCGCGCCAGAGCGGGAGAAGACCCGAACCTGTATGCCTCTGTCAACGGTAAGTCCTATCTTCTCCCCCGCGGCAAGGTGTCCATGATTCCCCGCTTCGTGTATGACGAAATCAAACGCGCAGAGGAAGCCGAGGAAATCATGGCCGTTCACGAGGCGGAGCTTTCCGAGAAGTCCCGACAGACTCGAAACGAGTAACGCACCCAGTCAAGAAGGAGCCCCGCGCTCCTTCTTTTTGATAAGGAGGAACCACCATGACCATCAACGAAGCAATTCAGCGGGTCGATTCTCTCGTCCCGAACACGTTTGCGGAGCTGGATAAGGTCTACTGGCTGTCCACTCTTGACGCCAGGATCAAGCTCGAAGTCATAGACATACACGAGGGCGGTGACGATGTTCCCTTCTCCGAGTATGACGAGAGCACAGACACCTGCACCTCTTTGCTGGCACCGTCTGCGTATTCCGAGCTTTATATCCACTTCCTCGAATCCAAGATCCACTACTACAACAAAGAGACCGACTCCTATAACAACGCTATCATCATGTTCAACCATGTGTTTGAGGCGTACAAGGAGTGGTATCACCGCACCCATAGGCCCCTTCGGCCCAAGCGCGGATTCCACCACTGAGGAGGCGAGCCTATGTCTTATCCGATCATCAACTCGACACTCGATACGGTCGACATGATCGACATCTTCCGTGGCTATAACCATAATCTTCGCATCGGCAGCGGGGAATTCTACGACATGAAGAATCTTTCGTCGGACGAGTTCCCTGTCCTGTCCCCGAGAAAAGGGCGTAGCGTCCTGACAGCCGGCATGCTCCGTTGTCAAGGGCTGATTGCCAAGGAGTCCCTCTGCTACGTGTATGGCGGGGAATTCTACATCGACGGCAATTATATCCCCTTGAATCTTGACACAGTAACGCAGAAAACCATGGTATCCATGGGAGCCTACGTGCTCATTTTCCCCGACAAGAAGTACGTCAACACCAAAAATCTGGAGGACTACGGCGATATTGAGGCATCGGTCGAGGTCAAAAGTGTTGTCACTATTACACCGAGTAGCCTTGACGGTACTGCTCTCTACCCAGTCAAACAGTATCTCGCCCCCGAAGACCCCAGCCACGGCACCGTGTGGTACAACACGTCCGAAAGAAAACTTTTGCAGTACGACGCAAATGAGGCCGTATGGGTACCGATAGCAACCACATATATACGAATCTCATCCCCGGGCATTGGCTCACCCTTCGCCGAGATGGATAGCGTAAAAATCTCTGGAATACCCGGCGGTATATTGACTGACCTCAACGGGCAGTCCATTATTTGGGCGCGCGGTGACGATTACATCGTCGTTGAGGGACTTCTCCCCTACTCAGTCAGGAGGGAGATCGCGCTGACGGTGACCAGAGAAATCCCCGACATGGACTTCGTTATCGAGGCGGGGAACCGCGTTTGGGGTTGCCGATACGGAGAATCCCGCGACGGCAAGTTTGTCAATGAAATTTACGCCTCTAAACTGGGCGATTTCCGCAACTGGCACTTCTTCGCTGGAGTAAGTACGGATGCATACACGGCTTCTGTTGGCAGTGACGGTGCTTTTACCGGCGCAGTTAACTACATGGGATCTCCCCTGTTTTTTAAGGAGACCTGTATGCACAAGATCTTCGGTACTTATCCGTCCAACTACCAGATTCAGGACACTCCTTGCAGAGGCGTTCAGAGCGGCTGCTCACGCAGTCTCGCCGTGGTCGACGAGGTTCTGTACTACAAGTCCAGATCTGGCGTGTGCGCCTACGATGGTTCCATGCCGATTGAAGTGTCCGCGGCTCTTGGAGACATCCCGTACAGTCAAGCTGTGGCGGGTAGCCTTGGCCACAAATATTACATCTCCATGCTGGACGGCAGCGGTGTACCCTACATGTTCGTGTACGACACCCAGCGCGGTCTCTGGCACAAGGAGGACAACGCGAGAGCCTATGAGTTCTGCTCCTTCGGGGACTGCCTGTACTATCTGGACGCGGGTCCCGATACCGCCTCCCGCCGTATCATGACCATCAACAGTCACGGCGGCGGCGACGAGAAGGTATCGTGGATGGCAGAGACTGGAGTCATTGGCACCGACTCTCCCTACCGTAACTACATCAAGCGCATTGACGTCCGCATGTCTCTGGAGTTTGACTCGAATGTGTCCTTTTACATTCAATACGACTCCTGCGGTGACTGGGAGCACGTCTACACGGCGAGCTACCGCCCCCTGTCCAGTTTCTCCGTCCCTATTCGCCCTCACCGTTGCGATCACCTCCGTATTCGCATTATCGGAAGCGGCGAGGCAAAAATCTATTCTATTGTGAAGCATATCGGAAAGGGGAGCAACCTGTCATGATACAAATTCCAAAGCCCCCGCCCTTATCGGGCAAAAACACCACCGAGCAATTGGAGACGATCCGCACCTATCTGACAATAGTTGTGGAGCAGATCAACTGGGCACTCAGTCATATCGAGGCCTCCTTGGAGTCCGTCAAGGGCAACACCGATAAGCCCTCTGTCGTACAGTCAACGCCCCCGAAGTATATCGCTCAAGTCGCACAGGTTGATGGGTGGGACATTGCATTATACCTTGATAACACGTGTGAAATGGAGACCACGGTCAGCGTGACCCCCGAGAGCGGTTCGTCAAACAACATAAATGGCGTTCTCACATACATTTCCGAGCCTTTTGAGGAGGCATTGCCTGTTAAACTGTCACATGGAGTCGTTACAGGAGAGGATCTCACTGAGAATCGTCCTGTTTTCGGATTCACGAACGATGAAGGAAATAACATAATCTATGTGCTCAAAAGCCAGAGAATGTATTCGGGAACAAAACTGCACGAGGTGCGCCTGAAAGTGTCCGGCAATATCGCAAGTCTTGCGGAGATACCATCCGCGTTAGGAGGTGAAACGAATGAATGACAAGAAATATCAGGCTTACTACAGTTACTTTGACGATAAGACCATCACGGGGTCTGTAGGACCCGGTGGAATTCTCAGGCTTACAAATGAGCATAAACGTCCTGATGGAGTCCCCAGGATTCCAACCAAGCCCAAAGGTACTCCCTCTGTCAATGCCTTTGTCAGCAACGCCAAGCAGAGCCAGAAGACAATGGAGCGCCTGCTGGGCGGCCCCGTCCCGAGCTTACCGAGCAAGCCAAGCACCCAGAACAGTCATGTGTTCTCGCATTCGCCCGAGCTTGGCATGAAAAGGATCAATCAGACGCTCAACCCCATGCTCAATCCTTCCCCGCCTCCCCCATTTCTCCCCGTTATGGGAGAGGATCAGCAGGTCGGCAACCCCTCCATACAGGTTGACGAGGTAGCGCTGTTCGATCAATACGCTGATTACTACAAGCGTCAAGGCAAGCTCGCCATGGAGGACACTATCGGCAGGGCTGCGGCCTTGACGGGTGGCTATGGCAATTCCTACGCTGAGGTTGCGGGTAATCAAGTGTATGACTCTCATATCGCCGATTATCTCAAGGTAATCAACGGGACTTCCAAGTCCGTCGGCAACGGAGCGACCGGCAGTTGGTTGGACGACCTGATTGGAGACCAGACCAGCACAGGGTTCACAGGCACTACCGCACAGGAGGCGCAAGCCTACGTACAGTCCCAAGGACTCCCCGCCGATTCCCTCGCAGACCTTATGTCTGATGCCGAGTGGAGACGGCAGAAGGCACTTCATCTCCGCCACGGTGGCGGTGGTGTTGAAGTGACCGAATACGATACATACGCCGAATATCTCGCCGCTTTCGTGGCCTATGTTACGGAAGTGTACAACGGCTAAAGGAGGTAATCTCATGGCATTTTCCGAATGGCAAAAGAAAAAGAAACAGCAGGAGCAGGGCGTAGCGCCGTCCTCTCCCACAACCGATCCGCAGGCTAATACCGCTACCCAGCGTCCCTCGTTTGCAGAATGGCACTCCAAAAAGAAGGAGACCTCGTCTGCACAGGGGTGGCTGGACAGCGTGAACAGTTTCCTCGGCGACGTCAATAATCGTTACAAGGGCTGGAACAACAGTTCGGACGATTACAACAGCATTTTCAACCGATCCCAAGAACTCCTCCTCGCCGCCGATGGTTGGCGTAAGCAGTACGCTGGGGATCCGAATGCGGTCAACGCCATCAATCAGGCTGTGGACTCCCTGGGCAGAGCGCAGGAGTATTCCAAGGCTTACTACGACTTCTATTCCCAGTTTGGGAGCGCAGACGAGTACGACACATGGACTCGCAAGCAGGACTTTATTCAGCGGTATGTTGAGGATCCTGATATGGCACTCGTTAAGGGTGGGTATGAGCCTGGGTGGGTCGAAGAAGCGGAATACTCGAAGAAATACAGCAGTCATGCCACTAATCCCGATGGGAAAATGGGTTGGGAAAAGTACCTTTCCGACCAGCAGAAACCCGAGGAGGAAGAAACTTGGCTTGATGCCATTGGTCGCTACCTTGGCAATGGCGGCATAGTGGATACAACTCTTCCTAATGCAGGAGTAACTCAAACCATACACGACCTTCGCGCCGATGACAGTTGGAAGCATCCGCAAGCCGATTGGAATCAGGAGCAGAAGAACATCTATGGTTCGCTGTATCTGGACTCCCCCTATGAGGCCGAGCAATTTGCGATCTACACTAACAGAAGGAACAAGGAAATCGCAGAGGCAGATAAAATGCAGAAGATTAGGGAAAGTGCTACCGATAATTTCGGGATGGGACTTCTCCACTCTCTCGGGTCTATAGCCACGTCCACCATGGGCATGGCGGATTTTCTTGCCAATCTCGCGGAGGCAAATGCCAGAGGCACCATGACTGATGACGGTCAAGTCTCTCCGTTTGAGTATTCACAGGCTGTCCAGGGCGGCATATCCGAGCACTTGAACCAAAAGAGCGGAACCATTGACGAAAAAGTCCCGATCTTTGGCGGAAAGGGTGCAGGGGACTTGTATAGCCTTGGTATGAGTGTTCTGGAGAGCACCGCTTCCATGGCTTTAGGACCTGGTGGCACCCTCGTTACATTCTTTGGTTCTGCTGGAGCATCAGCCATGGAGGACGCATTGAACAGAGGTGCAGAGGACTGGCAGGCAGCTCTTTATGGACTTGCCGCAGGTGTATTTGAAGGTCTCGCTGAGCAGATTGGTATTGACAACCTGTTCAGATTGGGCGGTTCTACTACCGTTAGGGAGACCATCAAGAACATTCTGAAGCAAGCTGGGGCAGAGGGCGCCGAAGAGGGGCTTACTGCTTTGTTCACTAACATCGCGGATAACGTCATTCTTCAAGAAAAGAGCAACTATTACGAGTTGGTTAGCCAGTACCAGCTGGAAGGTATGGACTATAACCAGGCCAGAGCAAAAGCGTGGTTGGAGTCTGTTGAGGGTGTTGCATATGACACCATCACCGGCGCCGTATCTGGTGCAGTGCATGCGGCTCCTGTTATGACTGGACAGTATGTCAGTAATAGAAACCACACCGCCAACAGAATCTACGGTGATAACGCCGCCGATCTCGTAGCCGAAGCCCTTGAAATCGACCCGTCCAACACTTATGCCCAGAAATTGAAAAGAAAACTGGACAGCGGCAAGACTCTGTCGGGTGCTGAACTCAACAGACTCATCAAGCAGAACGAGAAGCGCATCAAGGACGCCGAAACGGACACCGCTACCGAAGACACCGAAGAAACGCCTCCGTATCCCTCCGAGGCTTCCACGCCGCAGACGGAGACCGCTTCCCCGACCGAGAGTGCCCCCCCGCACGAAAACGCCTCAGAGAGCGAATACGAGGCTTCTGAGGGCACGACTCCCAAGACCGTTGCAGACACCACCGCCACCAGGCAGACCGCCCTGAACGAGGCCGCCAAGAAGTATGGTGCGCAGGCGGGTGCCATGGACGCCATCTATAAGGATGGGCAGGACATGGATTCCTTTGACCGCGGTATCAAGATCGCATTCGACATGGGCCGCGCCGGTGTTTCCCTTTCCTACGCCATGACCAGCGACTCTACTGCCTATCTTACCGAGAAGCAGAGGGAGTTGGCTCATGGTATTGGCGTTGACTCTTCCAATAGCGAGGCAAGCGAGCGATCCGAAGACAACAAGAAGAAGGCCAATGGCAAAACGGGGCGCAGGATCGGCACCGTTAAGGGCGAAGGCGTAACCATTAGAGATCTCCGCAAGACCTTCAACGACACACAAGGCGTAGCCTATAAGGTGCTTACCACTTACGCCGAGGCAACGGGCATTGACATTGTCCTGTTCAAGTCTGAGGCAAACGAGGAGGGCAGATTCGACGGAGCGCAGGGTCGTTTTGTCTGGAAAGAGGACACGATCTACATTGACATCAACGCAGGTCTTGCCAATGTCAAAAGCGTGGAGGATCTGGCCAAGTACACGATGCTTCGCACGTTTGCCCACGAGTTCACTCACTTCATCGAAAAGTGGAACCCCATTCAATACAACGAGTTCCGGCGTGTTGTGTTTGACGCAATGACCGCCCGCGGAGAAAACGTTCATGATCTCATCGAGCTTAAACAGGCTCAAACCAGCGGAATGTCCTATGACAAGGCAAGCCGCGAGGTTATGGCCGAGGCTATGGCCGACATTCTCCCTGATTCGAGTTTTGTGCAGACCCTTGCCGAGAATCACAAGAGCATTTTCAATAAACTCCTTGAGAAACTGAAGGAGTTTGTTGCGGATCTCAAAGCCTATTTCCGAACCATCGGCAGCACGTCATCCCGTGAAGCCCGCGCCCTTAAGGAGCAGGTAGGTGAGTCCTTGAAGTATGTGGAGAACATTGTATCCATGTTTGACAGGATCGCCGTGGAGGCCGTAGAATCCTACCAGTTGACCGTAGCGACCGACGAGGCTGTTGTAGAGACTCCCATTCCTGTTGAGAAACCCGCACCCGCTAACGTGCACGATACGCCCAAAAATGCAGATAACCCCGCCGTAAAGCCCAATGTTGCCGCTGATGCAACCACGGATGGTGATAACGGGGACGCATTTTCGATCACCGTCAACGCCGAATACGGTACGTTGGAAGTCAAGTTTGACGGGAAGCCCTCCGAGACTGTACGAAACGCACTCAAGGCCCATAAGTTCCGTTGGCATGGCAAGAAGAGCGTTTGGTACGGAAAGGGCGAGCGGTCTGATATTGTCAGAGTTCTGCGGGATGCGTATAAGGTTGAGGAAGCCACTCCTTCGGTAGCAACATCGGATGAGTCCAATAATAAAACCTCCTTGATTGAGAGAGCTTATCAGATAGGCAAAAAGGAAGCCGAGGCACAAAGAACTATTGTTCCCGCAGCCAAGAGCAAGGACATGAACGATTTGATGAAAGAAGCCGGCAATAATCTTCTCCCTATCATTGAATCGTTTGACAAAGGCGTTGCGGATGAAATCAATCGCCAAACGGTTTCGGAATTGGATCCTTCTAAAGATTTTGATGCCACTTCCACCTCCCGTAGCCCTTCCAACACGCTTGAATCTATTCGCAACAGGTATCCCGGTAAATTCATCATTTACCAAAACGAGGACGGGAGCTACAGCATTCCTGATCTCAATGTTTCCTATCCGTCAAATTGGGATGTATCAAAGGCTATTGATGCTGTAGCCAAGAGCAGAGACGTTGTGCTTGTACAGGGTGACAAGATTACTGAATATCCCGCCCGTAAGGTTTCCGATTCTGCTGATTCGGACACATCTACGACACAAAATGGTGCTATAATGGCAGAAGAGGCGGCAGAAGTCGTTGAGACCAGTAATGAGACCGAAGTCGTCAAGGAGGAACGGCCCGTAGCGATTTCCGAGGAAGATTTGATCCAGGAGAAAAAGGCGTTCGACAAGAAGTTTGGCGCTATCGACAAGTCCAAATGGATGGTTACGGATTTTGCTCCTCCCAAAAAGGGACAGTTTATCCTTGATGGATCCCTCGCTATACGAGCTTCCGACCGTGAGCTTGTTGTCGCAAGGGCGGAATATGGAAGAAAACACAATCTTCCCTCTTTCGGCTTTATTCCCGAGCATCTGTCCGAGGTTTTGAAAAAGGCAACGACCCTTGTCACCGAGCCGCCTGTTGTTATCGGCGGCCATCCCAAACCCTTGTTCGTTTTTACGTTTGACGGAAAATCGCATTTCTGGGACAAAAAGCGTCTTTCGGCTCTGGATGGGAATACTTTCTACGTGGGAGATTTCCAAGGAAAATATAAAATCCTGAAAGCTGTCGATGAAAACGGAGAGATTGCCGGATTTGTTCTTCCTGTAAATCCGCGTAATCTCACAATCACCGACCCGACGCCTTCTAAACTCAAAACCTTTTCTAAAAAGAAGCAAGCAACCACAAAAACCACCGAGGAGGTAACCGCAAATGCTGATAACCAAGGATCAGTACTACAGTCTGACAGTGATCGGGAAGGAGATTCACGACTACTGGATGAAGTCGAAGCCCGAGATGTACATGGAGATGTACGAGCAGGGGACGCTGTGGGAGACCCTGTACAGAGAGGACAAGAGACTGGACGATCTGGCCTGCGATCTGATAGCAGTACAGGGGATGTCGGTGGACATGGCGATGGAGGTCGTGAGAGCGCAGATCTACGACGAGATGGCGGATTAACCGAAGAATCTTCAGAGCCTGCGACCGACACAAATGTCGGTGACACCGCTGATAGCGCGTCCGCCGAGGTGCTTCATGAGGATGTCGCCGAGGAGATTGCGCGGAAGTCTACTGAAAAGCCGAAGGGCAGAAACTTCGTGATTGGAGACAGTCTGAATCTTCCCAACGGCGACAAGGCACGATACAAGGCTAATGTAGAAGCCATTCGACTTGTCAAGCAGTTGGAGTCAGAAGGCCGCTACGCTACGGAAGATGAGCAGGTGATCCTGTCCAAGTATGTAGGCTGGGGTGGTCTTGCGAACGCCTTTGATTCCCGCAAGGCTGAATGGGCAAGAGAATACGCAGAACTGGCCGAACTCCTGACCAAGGAGGAGTACGAATCTGCCAGAGGATCCACTTTGAACGCTCACTACACCGATATTTCTGTCATTAAGGCTATGTACGACGGTCTGGCCGGTCTGGGCTTTGACGGCGGTATGATGCTGGAGCCCTCGGCGGGCGTTGGCAATTTTGTCGGTGCTATGCCCTCTGCCATGAGTGCGAAGGTCAGAGGATGGACAATGGTGGAGCTTGACGGTATCACCGGCTTGATTGCCAAGTATCTCTATCCCAACGCTAACGTGCAGATCCAAGGATTTGAGAGCACCGTCATTCCTGATAACTTCATGGACGTGGCGATCTCCAATGTTCCTTTTGGAAACTACCCCGTAACCGATAAGGCATACCCCAAGAAGATCACAAGTGCGATCCACAACTATTTCTTCGCAAAAGCGTTGGATAAGGTTCGCCCTGGCGGAATTGTGATGTTCATCACTTCTGCCTACACCATGAATGCCAGAGAAACCACCGTCCGAAACTACATCATGCAGAAAGCCGACCTTCTCGGTGCCATCCGTCTGCCTGATTCTGCCTTTAAGAGCAACGCCGGAACCGAAGTTGTCACCGACATTCTGATTCTCAAGAAGCGCCCCCCTCACACTCCCTATGCGGGCGTTGACTTTCTGGAAGCCCCGTTTACCACTCTTTCCAACGAAAGCTACAACGGTGCTTATATCAACACATACTTTACCGAGCACCCTGAAATGGTGTTGGGTACTCCGTCTTTGACGGGAAGCATGTACCGTGGCGATTCTCTTACCTACAAAGCGTTCACCGACCGTGGCAGCCTTGCCGATCAGATCCGCGAGGCGTTTACCCACATCGAGGGCAAGATGGATTACCCGCAGTCCCTTTCCAAGGAGCGGACGAACTTCGCGGTCGAGCGAGCAAGCAAGAAGACCAAGAAGAACGGCTACGAGGTCAAGGACGGAAAGATTTATCGGAACCAAGACGGTGAACTCGTGGAGCAGCAGATCCCAGAGAAAACCGCCGAACGCATCAAGGGACTGTTGGGTATTCGTGATGCCCATCGAACTCTTGTGACCTGCCAGCAGCAGGGCGTGAACGATGCCGAGATCAAGAAGGCAAGAGCCGCCCTGAATAAGCTATACGACGATTTCGTCAAGCGATACGGGTTCATCAATGCCCCCGCCAATCGTAACGCTTTCCGAGATGACCCTGACCGTCACACTCTGATTTCACTTGAGATCTACGATCCTGACACTAAAACCGCCAAGAAGTCGGATGTTTTCAGGGTCAATACGATCACACCTAACCGCACGATCACTTCCGCTGCTACCGTATCCGAGGGATTGATTATTTCCCGCAACGAGACGGGTTCCGTTGACATCGGTATGATCGCAAAACTCACCGGCAAGAGCGAAGTGGATGTGACACGCGAGCTTTTGGAATCCCGCCTTGTCTATAAGACCAAGGACGGCAATCTGGAAGCGGCGGAAACCTACCTGTCCGGCAACGTCCGGGCGAAATTGCGCGATGCAGAAGCTATGCTTCCCTTCGATGCGGATTATGCCATGAACATCGAGGCCCTGAAAGCCGTTGTTCCCAAGGATGTGGCTTGCGAGGACATTTTTGTAAATCCCGGTACTCCGTGGATCCCCAACTCTGTGTATTCCGACTTCGCCGCGTATATTCTCGGTGGCAGAAACTATGAGTTTAATCCCGCTGTTATTGTCACCCGCAATCGTGATACCGGCAACTTCACGGTCGATGTCAGAGGCAAGTACCTGAAAAACACGGTCGCCAATCTCCAAAAGTGGGGCACTTCGAGACGTACATTCCTGGATATTTTCGATGCTCTGTTGAACAGTCGCAGCATCGTTGTTAAAAACAAGCTCGATGACGGTTCCTTTGTAGTGGACGCTGATGCTACAGCGGCCGCCAACGAGAAGATGGAGGCAATTGGGAAGGAGTTCCAGGATTGGCTGTGGCGCGACGAAGCGAGACGCGATGAGTTGACCCGCCTTTATAACGAGACGTTCAACGCCCTTGTTACACCCAAGTACAACGGCGACAATCTGACCGTGAACGGAGCCAATGCCGCAAAGCCCCTCCGCCCCCATCAGCGCGACGCTGTACAGCGGGTCATTGCTTCCGGCGGTAATACTTTGCTCGCTCACAAGGTCGGTGCCGGTAAGACTTATGAGATGGCCGCCGCCGCTATGAAACTGAAGCAATTGGGACTTGTCAAAAAGCCCATGTTTGCGGTCCCGAAGTCCCTTGTGGCTCAATGGGGCAACGAATTCATGGATTTCTTCCCCACCGCAAAACTCCTGGTTGCTGATGAAAACGATTTCACCCCCGCTAATCGTAGGGTGTTTATCAACCGAATCGCTAACGGAGACTATGACGCTGTCATTCTCTCCTATGAGCAGTTTGAGAAGATCCCTGTATCTGATGACTTCGCAAAAGATCTGTATCAGGAGCAGATCGATAGCGTTATTGCCGCCATCGAGGAGGCAAGAGCCAATCAGGGCGAAAAGGCGTTGTCTATAAAGGATCTGGAGAAAAAGCGTAAAACCCTTCAAGCCAAGATCGACAGGCTTACTTCCAAGCCCAAGGACGATGACAACATCCTGTTTGAACAGTTGGGTGTTGACAGTCTGTTTGTTGATGAGGCTCATAACTTCAAGAATCTTTTCTACACCACTTCCATGACGAACGTGGCCGGTCTTGGTAATAAGGACGGTGCCGAAAGGGCATTTGACCTCTATACCAAGGTGCGATACCTGCAACGTCTGAATGGCGGTCGCGGCATTGTGTTCGCCACGGCGACTCCTGTCATGAACAGTATGTCCGAGATGTACATCATACAGAAGTATCTCCAACCCGACCTGCTGGAGCAGTTGGGCCTTACGTCCTTTGACGCCTGGGCAAAACAGTTTGGCGAGGTAGTCAACGGCGTGGAGATCAAGCCCAGCGGCCAGGGATACCGCGTTAAGCAGAGTTTTTCCCGCTTCAAGAATCTGAGTGAGCTTCAACTGCTGTTCCGTAATTTTGCGGATGTTTTGACCGAAATCCCCGGTTTGAAGATTCCTAAAATGAAGGGCGGCAAGGTAAACGTGGTCGTCTGCGAGCCGAGTGAATTCCAGCAGGACTACATGAAACTGTTGGAGGAACGCGCCGAACACATCAAGAATGTGGATCCCAGCGTGGATAACATGCTGAAGATCACGAGCGATGGTCGCAAGATCTCCTACACTCAGCGCATGATCGATCCCTCTCTTCCCTACGAGGAGGGGTGTAAGATTTTCCGCTGTGCGGATAATGTCGTTGCTACCTACAAGGAAAGCGCGAAAATCAAGGGGACTCAGCTTATCTTCTGCGACATGGCTACCCCCAAGGGCAAGAGCAAGGCCCAATCCTCTGCTACGGACGAATCCGAAATGGATATGGAGAGCGCTCACTTGTACGAGGATATCCGAGCCAGACTGATTGAAAAAGGCATTCCCGCAAAGGAAATTGCTTTTATCCATGATGCCGACACGGATTCCAAGAAGAAAAAACTGTTCGCGGATGTAAACGAAGGGAAAGTCCGTGTTCTGATCGGGTCCACCGCCAAAATGGGCGTAGGCATGAATGCTCAAAAGCGTGTCGTGGCTATCCACCATCTTGACGCTCCCTGGAGACCCGGAGACGTGGAACAGCGAAACGGTCGCGCCTTCCGCCAAGGTAACATCAACGATGAGGTCGAGTGCTTCACTTACGTTACAGAGGGGAGCTTTGATGCCCGTCTTTGGGACATTTTGGAGCGCAAGCAGAATTTCATCGACCAGATCATGAACGGTGAGGATGTAGGCCGAGAGGCTGAGGACACGGGAGAGGTCACTCTTTCCGCCGCCGAGGTCAAGGCTCTTGCATCCGGCAGTCCATGGATCATGGAGCAGGTGCAGATCGAGAGCGATATTAAAAAACTGGAAAGCCTGTACCGAGCTCATACGGCATCCATTCGTGAAGCCCGCATCCGACTTTCTCGTAGCATCGGCGATGTCGCCATGTATGAAAAATCACTTGCGGCTGTTCGGGAAGATCTGAAAGCACGCAAGGACACCTATTCGGAGGAAAACTTCTCAATCACCATCGGGAACAAGAACTATACGGTTAAAAAGGATGCTGGCGTTGCCTTTATCAGGGAGGCTGTCGCCAAGGCCAAGGAATCTGATTATGTTACTATTGCGACTTTTGCGGGTTTTGAATTGAAAGTAATCAAGACTCCCGAGGGCGTGAAGGGCATGATGTTCGGAAAGCAGAGCTATCCTTTCAACGTGTATCCCGGAAACTCCTCCTATCAGATTACAGGTCTGGTCAATCTTGTATCCGGTCTTGATGCCCGCGTGAATATGTTGGAGAGTGATCTTGCAGCAGCCCGCAACAACATCGCAGAGCAGGAGAAGATCATCAACACGCCCTTTGCAAAACAAGCAGAGCTTGACAAGAAGAGAGCGCGGTTGAAGGAACTTATGGCTTTGCTGAATCCCAAGGAGGAGCAGCAGATTGCTTCTATGGATGAGGATACGGTGCAGGAGCAGAGTCGGGCGTATTTGGATGACTTCACTGACAACGTTCCTGTCAAGGTCGACGAGATTGGCGAAAACTATGGCCTCACCCTCCGAGAGTACTCCTTGCAGGAAATTTCCAACATATTCTACCGTGGCAGAAGCATTGGCGTTGAATACGACATGCTGTTTGACCGTGTATATGATTTCTGCAAGAACGCAGGCATTACGTTTGAGGTGCTGCCCACCATCAAGAACGATAAGGGCGAAGTTGTTCCTGGTGTCAGCTCTGGTGATCGCGTTTCTTTGAATCAGGAATCGTTCAATGAAGAAAATCTTTCAAACGAAAGAAAATCTATGGTAATCCTGCACGAGATGATTCATGCGGCAACAACGTATGCAATAAAAGCTTATTTAAGGATAAGGAAGGGGGATGTAACCGTTAAAATGCCGAAAGATATTTATGATAGTTGTGTCCAAATCGTGCGTGTATTCCAATCGATTAAATCCGACCCCAATTTCGAAAACCAGTATGGAATAGAAAAAATCACGGAAATGATCGCTGAACTGTCAAACCCCGAATTCGTGACTCTGCTGAAGATGTCTTATCCGAGCATGTGGCATGAATTTTTGGATTTTGTGTGCAGATTGTTCGGCATCAACAAGAGATTTACCAATTACGCCACTTTGAAAAAAGCCGTTGACGAAATCCTGTCTCACCCAGATTACGGACTTGCCAGTCGTTATTACGAACAGTTCTGGTTGCATAATCCTCGCTTTTATTTGGATGAGTCGCAGTTCTACGATGCCAACGAACAGAATCAGCAGCGTACCAATACCCTTACCGACCGCGAAGTGCTTTCTATGGCGGCAGAACGACTGGAAGGGTATCCCGACCTCACGGACGGGGAGCGGGACGCGCTCCGCATCTTCAAGGATCACCTGAACACGCTTCATCTCTTGCAGGAGGAGCGAGCCCAGCAAGGCAGGCTTTACAAGGAGCAGCAGTTTGGAGCCAAGGTTGACAAGGCCGCCGCCACCGAGACCCTAAACCGTATGCACGTACTGGACGATCGGATCCGAGCGACCAATGATGCGCTTCTCTCGGTAGAGAATAAAGAAGTTTTGCGTCGGGTGCTGGTCAAGGCGCGCAAGGTCGTTGAGGAGCAGGAGCAACAGCATGGCAAGGAAATCCTTGACCGCTGGCGTGAACGCACCAAGAACGCCGCCGCTATCAAGAAGTACCGCGAGCGAATCCAGTCGGATGTTAACGATTTGTACAATTGGATCACTAAGCCCGACAACAAGGACATCGTAAAGCATGTACCCGATGTACTGAAGAACGCGGTGATCCCCTTCCTAACCTCCATCGACTTTACGAGCAAGCAGCAGTTGAGAGGGGGAGAGGCTACCAAGGGCGATAAGGAATTTGTCGCAAAATTGGACAGACTCAAGAAGGCCTTGAAAGAGGACATTGATATGGACGGTATGTACTCCGGCTATACCGATCTTCCTGTGGACTTCATGGATGAGCTTCAGGAATTCATCGACGCCGTTCAGGAAATTTTGGATGATGGCGCGGATGAGTTCGTCATCAACCGTATGACCGGCGACGAACTGAAGGAACTCTCCAAACTTGTGCGGACCCTGAAAAAGTTCATTACTCAGATCAATCGTTTCCACGTCAATGCCATGTTCCAACACGTCTATGAAGCTGGAGACAGCACCATCAATGATCTTTCGCACATGGCAAGCGACAACGGTCGGGCTAACGGCGTATCTAACTTTGTTTTCTGGCAACAACTGCGGCCCGCATACGCATTCGAGCGATTTGGAAACGGCGGCTTGTCAATTTATGATGGTTTGCGCCGTGGGCAAGCCCAGCTTGCTTTCAACACCCAGAAGATCGTCAAGTTTTCAAGAGAGGCATATACCGAGAAGGAAGTTAAGGAATGGGAAGATAGTGTCGTGGAAGTCAAACTGGACAGCGGCACCGTTAAAATGAAGGTGTCTCACATGATGTCCTTCTACGAGCTTTCCAAGCAGCCCGATTCCTTGCGGCATATACTCACGGGCGGTATTCGTGTTGCTACTTTCAAGGACGGCGAGAAGATAGCCGACCGCGGACATAAGATTTCGGAGGATGATGTCAAAACCATCATTGGGACATTGACTCCCAGGCAGAAGAAGGTTGCGGATGATCTCCAATGGTTCATGGCCAAGCAGGGCGGCGCGTGGGGTAACTATGTGTCGGTTGCGCGATTTGGAGAGGAGCAGTTCACGAACGAATTGTATTTCCCCATCAATTCCGACGGACGTCACCTGAAGTCCATGGCTGACGAGAATCCGAGTGCCGCAAGCCTGTATGCTCTTCTCAATATGAGCTTCACAAAGTCCCGTAACGAGAAGGCGAACAATCGCATTATCCTCTACAGTATTTTCGATGTATTCTCCAACCATATGGCAAGCATGGCACAGTATAACGCCATGGCTCTTCCTGTGCTGGATGCTATCAAGTGGTTCAATTACCAGCAAAAAGTAGACGGCGTGAATGGAGAGCGCATCATTAAGGACAGCGTTCGTGAGCAGATGGCGCGTGTGTATGGTTCCCCCGAGGAAACGAGACCCGGAAGCGGCCGTCAGGGATATGCAGAGGCATTTATACTGAATATCCTGAAAGCGTTCAACGGGACCGAAGCCCAGGGCATTCCGTCCGACTCGCTCGGCACGAATACCCTTCGCCGATACAATATGGCACAGATCGCCTATAATACCCGCGTTGTCATCCAACAGCCGTTGGCCATTACGAGAGCGGCGCTTTTGATAGACTACAAGTCGATCATTCGAGGTCTCGCCGGTAATACGACTGCACTCAAACAGAATATTGCCGAGATGCAGCAGCATAGCGGTATCGCGGCCTGGAAATCCCTCGGCTTCTACGATGTCAACATATCCAGAGGACTGACCGATCTCATTAAGCACAAATCCACCGTTATGGATAAGATCGGTGATGTGGGTATGTGGGGGGCTGAAATGGCTGACCTGTTTACTTGGGCTGGCATTTGGAGTGCCTGCAAGTCGGAGGTTATCAAGAAGCAGCGTATTACTCCTGACCATGACGGATTCTACGAGGCTGTTACTTCGCTGTTTGAGGAAATCATTTATAAGACGCAGGTAGTCGACAGTATCCTGACTAAAAACGAGTACATGCGAAGCAAGGGATTCTTTGCAAGAGCAACCAGTTCGTTCATGTCGGAGCCTTGCGCGACCGCAAGTATGGCACTGGATGCCTACTACAAATACGACACGGACATTAAAAACGGCATGACTCGCCAGCAGTCGTGGAAGAAGAACGGGAAGCTGATCGGCAGAACCATCTGTGTATATGCCGTGTCCCAAGCCATGTTGGCAGCATTCCAGGCTATTTCCGATGCCTTCCGTGACGATGATGAATACGAGAGTTATCTCGAAAAATGGTTGGACGCATTCGGCGGTAACCTTGTGGATGAGCTTATGCCGCTCAACAAACTTCCGATCCTTTCTGATTTTTACGATCTTGCAAAGGAACTGCTTTCTATCCTCGGCGTGGATACCTACGGAAATCCTCCGCAATCGGTATTTATGCAATGGTACGACAGTTTAATAAAGGGTGTCAGTATCATCTATGACAAAATCATGGGCGAAGACACAAATTACAAGTGGTATGGCGGCATTTACAAACTGCTACAGGCTGTATCTGGCATGACCGGTCTTCCTATGGCGGCGGTTACTCGTGAGATCGCAACCATTTGGAACAATACGGTTGGCGGTTTCGTACCGAGTCTTAAAATCAAGGATTATGAGCCTTCCGAACTGAACCAAATCAAATTCGCCTATCAGGACGGCTTCCTCACCGCTGAGGAAGCGCGTGAAGCCCTGCTGGAGAACGGTTTGGCGGACGATGATGATGAGGTTTATTGGATCCTGCAAGGCTGGGATGCGGGGGACAAATATTCCCGCTATGACTCTCTTAATCAGGCTATGCTCAACGGTCAGTCTATTGACTCGGCAATGAGCGAGCTTATGGAGCATGGATACACCGAGAAAGAGGTTATTTCTCATGTGAGGAGTCAGATCGGTACATGGTATAAAGAGGGAGACATAACCAGAGAGCAGGCTGAAAAGTTGCTTTTGAAGTATGGGGAACTCAATACCCAGGAAATCAAGTCCATGGTCGATAAGTGGAGTTGCAAGATCGTCACCGGCATCAACTACGATGACATCAAGCACGAGTACCTGATCGGCAGTATCACCGAAGCCAGGGCCATTGAAATGAGACGGCTCTACGGCAATGAGACCCGCGAAAAGGCCGCTGAGACGGTCACCAAGTGGAAGTGCGAGAAGGAGGTCGGCATTGCGTATGACGATATTCCCGACCGCATTATCAACGGTACTCTGTCGGCAGATGACGCCAAGGAGCTTTATGTCACATACGGCGGCTATACCAAGCAGGATGCCACCGAAAAGGTCGTGGCTCTTGACTTCGTCCGCCAGCATCCCGAGTGCAGAGGTATCTCGTATGCCGCTGTTAAGAGCTACAGGCAATACTGCGAAAAGGCAGGAGTCTCCGCTGAAGTTTTCTACGACGTTTGGAAGAAGCGCACCGAACTCAAGAAGAACGGTACAATGGCATACATCAACCGTCTGAATATTACCAGAATGCAGAAGGACAGCCTGTATCTGGCTATGGGATGGTCCTATAGCACTATCGCTGAAGCGCCCTGGCGTTAATCATTTCCCTGTGGGGGTAGGTTTAAAACCTGCCCCCTTTTTTGCTATAATCATAGCATACAGAAAGGAGGTCGGACATGACTTCGGTTTTCAGAATTTCACTTGACATCCACCAGACGCAGTCTCAGGTATCGATTCCCGCAAGCATGGGAGCCGATAATGTGCGCCTGATTATCCGACTGACTGAGAAAGGAAATCCGTTTGAGATCGACGACGGAAGCTACGCTATTTTCTCGGCAGTCAAACCCGATGGGAATCCCCTTTACAATGACTGTGCCATCTACCGCAACAGTACTATTGTGTACGACTTTACCAAGCAGACGACCGCAGTGGAGGGTATCACTAAGTGCCAGATCCACTTGTACGACCCCTATGGTCACAAACTGCACTCGCCTCGTTTCCAGATCGTAGTTCACCCCGAGATTTACGGCAAGGAGATCGAATCCACCACAGAGTATAGCGCATTGGAAGCGTTTATCCAGGCCAAGGGTGATATGGAACTGGACATTGCCGCCAACGCCTCCGCTATCACCGCGCTGAAGGAGAAGGTCACGACCGCAGGCTCCGTCACCATCCCCGTAAGCCAGTGGGAGGACGATTCTCCTACAACTGCATCTTTTACGATTGAGGGCTTAGGAAACGGCATGACAGCCCTGCTCTATCCCATCGACAAAAAATCGAAGGACGAGGCGATCAGAGTTAAAATGTCCGCAAATCCTATGCTTCGGTACGTTGAGGGAGATACTATTGTGGAGGCAATTATCCCGAGCGCAGATAATGTGCCGACCATCCCGATAGATCTCAACTACATTATCATCAAGTCGGATAACTCTGACGAGTGGGCGCGCGCAGTCATTATTGGCGTAGATGCCTACGGAGGCGTGGATGAGGAGGCGGTCAGAAAAATCATCGAGGAAAACGCAGACCCCAAGGGAACCGCAAAAGATTTGACCGATGCTCTCAAGGCGGAGGTAGATAAAAAAATTGAGAACTTTACCACGGGAACTGAAGTAAACAAAAAAATCGGCGAGCATAACGTCTCGACAAATTCGCACGGTGATATTCGGAATGCCATCGCAGAAAACTATAGGTTGATCCAAAATCTGTTAGGAGCAGACGAGGAAACGGTGGCGACGTTGCAGGAGCTCCTGAAAAATCTGGAGGAGCACAAGACCGACGCAGTGACCGTCTTAGCCGGCAAGGTAGACAAGTCTAACATCGTAATGTCAAGCGAGGCCCTCCAGGACGGAGGCACCGATAAGGTAGTGAGCGCGGCTGTAGGCTTGCAGATCTGGAATTTGATCAAGGATCTGGAGGAGGGTAAGGCGACCCCCGAGCAGGTGTCCGAAGCCATATCCAACGCCCTGAAAGAGTACATCAAGACCGCCGATGCGGATAAAAGGTACGCTGACAAGACATCAACCGAAACCACGCTGACCGAGCACGGCGGAAAAATCGCCGATCTGGAAAAGGCGTTAGAGGGATCGACGGTAGAGAGTGCTGAGTCTTTAGAATGGCTCGAGCAGTACGGCGACAAAAGCAAGACGTACGTCCTACCCGACGGCTATAAATATACTTACAGAGCAGAAACGGTAGAAGTAATTTATAACGCCAACACAGCCGAGGGCGAACACCCGAGACTTGTAGACAAGTTTCCCGGAGGTACGTACGGCGACGGCTATCCGGCCTCAGTAAGCGGTGTCCTGACATCTGCTCTTATCCCTATTGACCCGACAAAAGTGTCTCCCGATGCAACCAATAGAGACGAGTCTCTGGTTGAGGTCAGATGGACAGAGATTGAGGGCGACGACACTAAGGAGGAAGATATATTTTTATATCCTCTGTATAAGGAGCCGTCTAAATCGTCAATCTGGACGGACTATTACAACGCGAGCGGCACCCGAATTATGGCTAACAAAGGGTCGGTTATGACCGGAATTGGCACGGACGCAGAAATAAACCTGCCGTTGTCATATCAGCTTTGCAACCCCGCACATTTTGCAGCAAGCAACTGGGCCGATGTGGCTGGCGTAAGAATCTCTATCGGCGTTAATCCTAATGGAGACGTTACTGAGGAGCAGCTTGATCGTATAAAAATTCTGGCAACTTTTTTGAAGGAAACGAAAGAGGTTTACGGATGGTATTCAACTGGCGAACTTAACTCCGATGACCCCGCCGTCCAAGAGAACGCCAAGAACATTGCCGATCTGCAAGAGAGAATGGCCGCCGTCGAGGAGGAGTTGGAGCAGAGCGGAGTGAGCACAGAGCCTCTTTTTGCGAAACTCGGCCTCATCGGCGATAGCCTCACCAACCAGACCACGCAGGGCTGGCAGGAGCTGGCGGTGTCTATGCTCGGCGGTCCCGAGTGGCATAAAAACGCCGTTACGGGATCGTCCGTCGCTAACTACGGCGACGGGAGAGAGAGCGGCTACACGCCCTTCGTGGAGCGCTATCTCAACACCCCCTCCGACTGCGACTGCATCGTAATCATGGGCGGCAGTAATGACGCGACATACCAATACAATTACGAGCTGGGCACGGTAGGCGTGCTGGCGAACAACACCTATAAAGGCGCGTACTGCACCATCATCGAGGGGCTGCTTGAGCGCAACCCAGCGACCCGCATCATGCTCATGACCCCTCCCAGACTGTATACCGCCCAGAAAGTTCTGAGTACCCACATCCAAAAGTATGTAGAAGCCACCAAGGAGATCGCCAAATACTATGGCTTGCCCTGCCTTGACCTTTATTACACCCTCGGCTGGAACGATAAGACCGCCGCGTGGTGCTCGGCGAATTTTGCCGGAGACGATCCCGTCCACTTTAGCAAGGCAATCGGGCCCCGCGTAGGTCGGATGGTAGCCAATTTTATCAGACGATACTATTGAGGAGG
>JAZNUO010000109.1:0-7493 GCA_045592305.1 Eubacteriales bacterium
GGACTTTTCCAAAAGTCCCTTTGGCGGGTAGCGAAGCGGCGACGCGGTAGTGAATGGATGCCGGTGGCATCCAGAGCCGCGGCGTGACCGAGCCGCAGCGAGAACAGGGGCAGAGCCCCTGCCCGATAAACCCCAATTTTCGCCATTACTTCGTATCCATTTCTCCCGTTCCTGTTGACATTTCCCCCCAAATACTATATAATAAGAATCGGAACGAAATCACCGCGCAAGGAGGAGCACCATGCTGCAAGACCTTCATTCCCACACCTACTATTCCTTCTGCGGCAAGGACACCCCCGAGGCCATCGTGGAGGCCGCCATCGCGGGGGGGCTGGACACCTTCGGCATCACCGATCACAACTACGGCATCGGCTACGCCCGCCACAGCGTCTTCTGCGCCACCGCTGCCATGGAGCTGGACAACTACGAGCGCACCCTGCGGCGGTATTACGATCATATCAACCTCATCAAGGAAAAGTACGCGGAAAAAATCAACGTCCTGCGGGGCATCGAGCTCTGCACCCTGAGGAGCGAGCAGCACCCTAACTTCTCCCTGCCCGACGGGTCGGATATCCACTACTTCGACTACTGCCTTATCGAGAATCTGGATCACCCCACCTCCATCACGGGCGGTGACCTCTTTGCCTATGCCGCGCGTTGCGGGACTCCCGTTGTGGGCGTGGCGCATACCGATCTGTTCTCCCACATCGAGAGACGGGGGGAGGATCCCCTGGACTATTTCAAGCGCATGGCCGACCAAAACATCTTCTGGGAGATGAACGTCAGCTACGATTCCATTCACGGCTACCGCGAGCACAAATATTTTCTGGATTTCTTCGCCGACGGGGAAAAGCAGGAGATTGTCCGAAAGTCGGGGGCGCGGGTCAGCGTGGGCTTTGACGGGCATCGGGTGGAGGATTACCTCCCCGAGCGGGTGGCAGACTACTGTCGGAAATTGACCGAAATGGGTATCAAAATGCCCTTTGAGACATAAACACCTACGAATGGATGCGCAAGCATGGCAACGAGGACCGCAAACGCGGCGGACAAAGCCGTGACCGAGAAAGGAAAGAGAAGTCACCTTCGCATTGGAGAGTGACTTCTCTTTTTTCTTTATCCATCAATGGGTTATGCTATGGTAACACCCAGCAGCTTTTCGGCAGTGTCAACCAAGACCGTTGCACCCTTCGCAATCAAAAACCCCTCATCCCTAAGCCCCCACGTCACGGATATACACGGCATCCCGCAATTTCTCGCCGTCTCAATATCCACGTCGGAGTCCCCGATGTACACTGCGCTTTCATCGCGGCCTTCGGTGCGCCCCTCGGCTGTCACCCCCAGCTCCTTCAGTGTCTCGTAGACCGTATCCGGCGCGGGCTTTTTCCGCACCCCCGCCCGTTCTCCGATGGCGACCTCCACCAGCTCCCCGAAGTATTTCTCACAGAGCTGCTTGGTAGCGGCGTCAAACTTGTTGGACACCACAGCCACCCGAATTCCCCGCTCCCGCAGAGCCGCGAGCATTTCCATGATCCCCTCGTAGGGCCTCGTGTGATCCTCGCAGATGGCGGCGTAGATGACCTTGAAGTCTCCGAGGACGGCGAGGATTGTCTCCTCGTCGGCGCCGGCGGCTTGCCGCGGGCGACTGAGGGAGAGGGCGTTACCGTAAAGTTTCATCAGATTTCAAAGTCACGCAGGCTCCTTCCGGCACGCTTCGCGTGCCACCTTCCTCTCGGAGGAAGGCTTTCGCCGGTTCGAATCTGTCTACAGACCCGAAATGATGCGCGAGCAAAGCTCGGCGCGGAAATGCATCTACAAAATTTCGAAAAACTTCAGAGTCAGAAAAAATGCCCCATCTGCAACAGATGGGGCGGGAGAAATCTCTCGAAATCTCCGCTTTTCGGCATTACGGCTTGCCGTAATGCGGTTTTCTCGTGCCTGCATCTAAATCAGACACTCATGATGTCATGTGCGCCCGATTTGGATGCGCGAGGGTTTTGCGGAACGCCATGCTTGCAAACGAATCTATGTAACTATTGAGCTATGGTAAACAACGAATAGAAATACCCGTTTTTCGCTAACAGTTCATCGAATGTACCGGCTTCAACGATAGAGCCGTTTTTCAAGGTGATAATGCCGTCGTATTGTTTGAGCAGACCTTCATCAAGCGAGTGAGTAACAACGATACTTGTAACATCTTTGAGACCAAGAATAGCGCCCGAAACTTGATGTGCGGTTTCGGCATCCAAAGCCGCGGTAGCTTCATCAACAAGAAGCACCTGTGACTTTTTGAGCAAGCTCCGAGCAATGGAAATACGTTGTTTCTCGCCACCGGATAATCCGCTGCCATTCTCACCGCACAGATAATCCGCGCCCTTTTCCTCAATCAATGCTGACAGACCGGAAAGGCGGATTGCCTCATTAATCTGTTCTTCAGGGAAATCACGGAACATGGTAATGTTATCCTTGATCGTGGCATTGAACACGAACACATTCTGCTGAATCATACTTTCAATCTCATAAAGATTACTGCTGCTGATGTCTCTCAGCTCGGTATCATCATAAAGTATCGTTCCGTCATAATTCTGATATGATGCCAGAAGCAGATTCAGCAAGGTTGATTTTCCACTCCCCGATGCGCCGACGATGGCGTACTTTTTGCCAAGTTCAAATGTGCAGTTGATATTTTTCAGGACTTGCTTTTCGGGTTCATAACCGAAAGAAAGATCCTTTACTGTTATACGATGCGTAAGCTCCTTGTGTTCGGTTTCGCTTTCTTCTCTGACATTGGCGCTTAGGGCGTTTGCGATTTTCTCAACCAAAGCCTTTGCCGCTTTTCTTTCTGCGATGCAAGTAGGTATCGTGCCGATCGGGCTGAGAACATAGTTCATTAACTGCACAAATACCATTGTAGTACCTGCGGTAACACCTTTGCCGGATAGCGCAAGATACGCTCCGAAAATGAATACGCCGAGCTGCGCTGTGACTCCCGCAACAGAGCCAAACATCTGAACAAGGATACTCATTTTGTGCTTACCGCACTGTGCCTTTGCAAGCTCTCGTACATTCTCTTTGAAAATGCGAATCATTTGAGCTTCAGCCTTAAAGGACTTGATAACAGAGAAGCCCCCCAAGCCATCCCGCAGTGTAGAAGTGTATGCCTCGTTTCTGTCCGAGACCTTCTTTTCTTCTGCCGCAACCTTGTTGCCCGTCAGAATCGATGCGGTCAAAGGAAGCAAAGAAAGACCGATTGCGATCAACGTAAGCAGAGGGCTATACCATATCATCAGAACCATTGCGCCGACAAAGGTCAGCAAGCTTTCAAGCATCAAAAACGTATTCCAAAGATAGCCTTCTTCAATGGCCTGAATATCGTTTGTAAGCGCGGATATATATGTCGAAGAATTTTCACCGGAAAATGCGGATATGTTTTTCTTTGTCAGTTCACTAAAGACGTATTCCTTATATTGAGAAATTCCTCGTGTAATAAATTTCGGCTTGGAGTGGTAGGAAATCATATTGGCAACTGCGGTGCCCCCGATCAACACCAAAGTAATCATGGTAAGTTGAAGCAGATTAAAACCGGTTTCATAGCCGCCGATCAGATCAATCAACTGCTGTATCAACCACGAAACAAGCAGCGCCCCGATAGCTCCGAGCAGGGTTTCACACAATGCCAAAATAAAATATATAATATTTCCTTTGTAAAATTGTCTTGTGTATGGACGAATATTCAATTTTCTATTTTTCATTCTGCACCTCCGCAGGATTCTTGGGCGATCTTTTCCCAAATACTCAATAGTTGCTCATTTCGATTTTCTTGCGTGATCTGCTTGACCACTGCCGCGGTCGCGGATTCTCCAAGATCATCGTACGTGGTTGCATTTTGAACGTCACCAAGGCAGAATTTTATATTCACCACTTTGCAGGTTGGCGCTGAATCAAACAGCTTGGCAGCCTTATACGCGCGTCTCATATACGGTTCAACTTGATCCTCTTCACCGAGAAGCAAAGAAAAATCTGCGCACTTGGAATAGCAAGGTGCAATTACCTTATCAACATAGCAAGATGCGTTTCGATCTATTTTCACACTTTCAAGCAGATCAATAAGCCACAGAAGCGCATCGCGACCGGAAAGGTAATCACCTTTCTTGTAGAAGTAATTTGCATACGCCATCATGGTACGGAGAGAATTAGTTATGATCGAGCCAAAAGCATCAACCATAAATGGTACGGCATCTTCTAAACCAAATTCCGGTGTATTTGTGTATGTAATATCATTGCCCGTTAATGCAAGAGCAATCAAAGCATTGTGTACTCCGCTGACGATATATTTTTTGAGAAGCTCAATTCCTTTTTGTGTTTTGCCGAGGACAATATAGCATTGAGCGATCTCGTTTTGAATTGACACTTCACTAATTTTGGGATCGGTATTCTGTGATAAAAGTAAAACAGAGCGTTCCAGAAGTTCAACGCAACGATGTAAATACTTCTCATTGCCTAATTCTATACCTGCAACGGTATAGAGTTCTCCAGAACGATATACAATTCTGAAATCGTTAGGATAACGTAGCAAAGCCTTTTCTGCTTCAAGAACAGCTTCATCATATTTCTTTTGCCGCTGTAAATCGTGTATTCTTTCTTCAATGGCAGCCACACCGCCATTCAAAACCTCAAAACCCACGAGCGCGTCAAGCGAGACTCCAAACAAATCTGCCATTTCTGCAATTAGGTTCAGCTCCGGTGTTGCTACACCACGCTCCCATTTTGAGACAGACGCAAAGGTAACACCCAATGCTTCCGCTAATTGTTCTTGCGTCATCGAATGTTCCTTGCGTAATTTACATATATTGGTTGAAAGTGATAACTTCATTTTTTACCTCCGGTTTGCGTTACACATAGATTATATCATAAAAATGTGAACAAAGGAAGGTATTGCAGGTATAAAAGGTTTAGTTTTTTTTGAACCTCCGGTATAATTCGTTTCTGCAATATGAGAAGCTCGAGTATGTGGCTTTTGTTAGTCCAAATCTGTTCGCGGACTTGCTCCTGTGGGGAATCTATATCAAAAAATGCATTTCGCCGGTTCGAATCCGGCTACAGACCCGAAATGATGCGCGAGCAAAGCTCCGCGCGGAAATGCATCTACAAAATTTCGAAAAACTTCAGAGTTGAAAACCGAGCGAACGGTTTCATTCCGTTTGCGCGAAGCGCAACTTCATTTACGGCGAAGCCGTAACATAATTGCGAAGCACATCATTTGCAACTTGTTGCAACCTCGTTCATTTGTGTCCGCCTTGCGGCGGAATGATGTTAGCCTTCGGCTAAATGATGTTGCGTGCGTTGCACGCAAATGATGTTGTGTCCTGCGGACACAAATGAAAAATCCGAAAGCAGAGCTTTCGGATTTTTGGCTGGGATGGCCGGATTCGAACCGACGGGTGCCAGAGTCAAAGTCTGGTGCCTTACCGCTTGGCGACATCCCAAAAATATACCCGTATATTGTACCATAGTTTTCCCGATTTGTCAATACGTAATTTGGGTCGAAATCAAAGACTTTTGGGAAACCTCGCGGGGGTTTGGGGGCGAAAAACGGGGGCTTTCGTATTCAGACATCCAACCGATACCCCACCCCCCGTACCGTTACGATCATCCGCCTGCCCAGAGGCTTTTCGATCTTGGCACGGAGCTTGCAGACGTACACGTCCACGCTGTTGCCGCCGCCCTCCAGAAGGGTGGCCAGCTCGGCGCGGGGGACGGTCTCGCCCCTGCGGGCGCAGAGGTATTCCAGTACGGTCTGCTCGGCGGGGGTCAGGGCCACGGTTCTGCCCATCAAGGTGACAGTGCCGTTTCCCATCCCCGGAACGGGGGCGGAGGCAGGCGCGGGGGCGGCCTCGGGAGCGGCGGGGGCGCGGGACATCCCCGCCAACGAGCCGTTCGCGGGCATTTCCGTCAGCAGGCTTCGTACCGTCCGCTCCAGCTCGGAGAGGGCGAAGGGACGGCGAAGAAAGACCGTCCCCGCGGGCAGGGATGCGGGGTCAAGGCTCTCCCGCCCGAAGAGCAGGAGGGGACAGCCCCAAGCGGATGCCAGCTCGGTACAGTCCTTGCGGGTGAATCCGTCTCCGTCGGCCAGGATCAGGCACAGCTCTCCGTCGGGCTCGGGGATGGACTCTGCCCCGCGGGCATCCAGCCCCAAATAGGCCAGCTCGGTCTCCAGGAGGCGGGACAGCCGTTCGTCAGCGCAGAGGATCAGGGCGCGGGGAGGCGCTACCGTGTGCCTGTTCATGCTCTCGCTCCCATCTCCCGCAGGATGGCGGCCAGCTCGTCGTAGGAGACCGCCTGCATGAGCCGACTCCGCGCGGCGGCGGCACCCTCCATGCCGTGGCAGTACCATGCCAGATGCTTCTTGGCCTCAGCCACCCCGACCCGCTCGCCCTTTTCGCCGATCATCTCCCGCACCTGAGCGAGAGCCACCTCAAAGCGCTCGGCGGCGGGCGGCGGGGTGAAGTCTCTGCCGTCCAGGGCGGCGCAGATCTCGGAGAACACCCACGGATTTCCCATAGCGCCGCGGGCGATCATCACCCCGTCGCAGCCTGTCTCTTCCAGCATGGACAGCGCGTCGGCGGCGGTGTATACGTCGCCGTTGCCCAGAACGGGGATGGAAACGGAATTCTTGACGGCGGTGATGACCGACCGATCCACCCCGGGCTCGTACATTTGCTCGCGGGTGCGGGCGTGGACGGTCAGCATAGACGCGCCCGAGGCCTCGATGATCCTCGCCACCTCGGGGGCGTTGATCGAGTCCTTATCCCACCCCGCGCGGATCTTGACGGTAACGGGGATACTCACGGCCTTCACCACGGCGGTGACGATTTCCCCGATCAGCTTGGGGCTTTTGAGCAGCGCGCTCCCCTCGCCGTTACCCGTAACCTTGCGGACGGGACAGCCCATGTTGATGTCGATGGCCGAGGGGGGAACCTCACTCACGCATCCGACGTACCCGTTTGTCTCAATCATCCTCGCCGCCTCGGCCATAAAGTCGGGCTCGCTGCCGAAGATCTGCACCGCCATGGGGAGCTCGTCCCTCATGACCGAGGCCAACCAACCCGACACCGAGGGGCTTTGGGAGCCCCTTTTGCGCTGCTCATAGCAAAGAGCCTTGGCCGACACCATCTCGCTGACGGTGAAATCGGCTCCGCAGGCGCGGCAGACACGGCGAAAAGCACGGTCGCTGACCCCCGCCAGAGGGGCGAGAGCAAGACCGTGAGGGAGGGTGATGGGACCGAAGGTTACTTGTGACATAAGGTGCTCCGTTTGTTGTTTTCAAATTTGGGTTTATCGGCACGATAGACTCAATGTACTTTTCTCTCCCTGTCGAGAGAAAAGTACCAAAAGAGCGCCACGTAAGGAAAGTACCCACGGTACTTTCCTTACGGATCCTTTCGCCTGATCTGCGTGCCCATTTGCCGATGGGCAAATGGACTGACACGCTGTCA
>JAZNUO010000110.1:0-5617 GCA_045592305.1 Eubacteriales bacterium
ATCCCAATGCCCTTATGACCCTTTCCGAGTATTTGGAGGACTACGCTTCCCCCGAAACCAAGAAGGTGGGCTACGAAATGGTGGAAAAAGAGCTGGAGCGGATCCCCAGAGAAAAGAATCGGGAGATCGCACGGCAGAACATCAAGGATATCCGCAGCTCCAGCCGGCGGGACTTCCGCTTCTGAGGTGACAGTATGAGTCTGAACGCAACACCCTCCGCCCAGCGGCTGCATATCGGCTTTTTCGGTCTGCGCAACGCAGGCAAATCCTCCCTCGTCAATGCCGTCACGGGTCAAAGCCTCTCGGTGGTATCCGACGTAGCGGGCACCACCACCGACCCCGTGAAGAAGGCCATGGAGCTGCTTCCTCTGGGTCCCGTGGTCATCATCGACACCCCCGGTCTGGACGACGAGGGGATGTTGGGTGAATTGCGGGTACAGAAGGCCCGCGAAGTGCTGGCCACCGTCCATATCGCCGTGCTGGTGGTGGACGCTGCCAAAGGCATGACCGATCTCGATAATACTCTTGTAGCCCTCTTTGAGGAGCGCAAGCTGCCCTATGTCATCGCCCTCAATAAGTGCGATCTTCTACCTCAAGAGAACGCCCTCTCACCCGCCTGCGGCGGAAGCTCCCCCAAGGGGGGAGCCTTACAGAAAGCCTCCCCCTCCGAGGGAGGCGGCACGCCCCACGGAGAGGGTCAGAGCAGCAAGCGCGCCTACCCCGTCAGCGCCGCCACGGGCATGGGTGTCCATGAGCTGAAGGAGGCCATCGCGTCCCACGCCAAGGGTCTGGGCAACACCCGCAAGCTGGTCTCTGACCTGCTGAGTCCCGACGATCTGGTGGTGCTGGTCATTCCCATCGACGAATCTGCCCCCAAGGGTCGGTTGATCCTCCCCCAGCAGAACACCATCCGCGATATTCTGGACAGCCATTGCACCGTGGTGGCCTGTCAGGATACCGAGTTGAAAAAGACTCTCTCCATGCTGGCGGTCAAGCCCGCTTTGGTCATCACCGACTCCCAAGCCTTTGGCAGAGTCGCAAAGGATGTCCCCGACGGCATTCCCCTGACCTCCTTCTCTATCCTCTTCGCCCGCTATAAGGGGGATCTGACTGCTCTTGTCCGCGGCGCGGCGGCTCTCTCCGCCCTCAAAGACGGGGACAGGGTAGTCATCGCCGAGGGCTGTACCCACCACCGCCAGTGCGGGGACATCGGTTCGGTGAAGATCCCCCGCTGGGTGGAGCAGTTCTCGGGGGCAAAGCCTGTCTACACCTTCACCTCGGGCGGTGAGTTCCCCCATGATCTGTCGGATTACAAGCTCATCATCCATTGTGGCGGCTGTATGCTGAATGAAAAGGAGATGGCGCACCGCATGGAGACCGCCGCGAAAGCAGGCGTCCCCATGGTCAACTACGGGGTGGCCATCGCGCACATCCACGGCATCCTCAAAAAGAGCCTCGTCCCCTTCCCCGAGGTGGCGGCGATGCTGGAATAAGAAAGAGATACAAGATAATAAAGATACAAGATACAAGATAGCGCCCTTCCGAGGTCATATCTTATATCTTGTATCTCGTATCCTGTATCTTTTTTACATCTCCCACAGCTCCCGCGCCCCCGTCGAGATCGCCGCCGCTCCCGCGCCCAGAGCCTTGTAGATCTCCTCCTTGGTCTCGATGAGCCCCCCCGCGATGACGGGGATAGCGGTCTCGGAGGCCATACGTGTCACCGCCTTGTAGGCGATGCCGGGGAGCAGCTCGATCATGTCGGGACGGGTCTGGCGCACACTCTCCAGCGCAGTGGAGACGGATCGGGAATCCACCATGAAGAACCGCTGAATGCAGGTGATGCCCGCCTCCCTGGCGGCGTGGATGCACCCCGAGCGGGTGGAGATGATGCCGTCCGGCTTCATGGAGGCCAGAAACTCCACCCCCGCTCCGTCCTTGGATAGTCCCTCCACCAGATCCATGTGGATGAAGAGCTTCTTCCCCGCCTCGCGAGCTATCTCCATGCGGTGGTGCAGGGTAGAGAGGGTGGCGTGCAGGAGGAATACGACCTCCACGTCGGAGCGCAGGGCGGCGTTCAGCTCCTCGGCGGTCTTGACGGCGGCTATGATGGGGCTTTCTTCGAAGCAGAGTCGGGGCATGGGAGGCTCCTTTCTGGAATGCAAAATGCAAAACGCAAAATCAGGGCGCGAAAATTCGGAATGTCTTATACTAATTTGCTTTTAAAACCTTGAATTTGTTTTGCCCTCTCACCCGCTTCGCGGGAGCTCTCCCAAAGGGAGAGCCTTTCAAAAGCCTCCCCCTTTGGGGGAGGTGGCACGCTGTAGGCGTGGCGGATAGGGCAGACAAAATTCAAGATTTAAATCGGAAATTAGTATCATTACCCCTATCATAACACAGAATCCGCGGAAAGTCAAGCCCTCCGCGGATCCTTCTTTATTGATCGGTTTTCTGCGATCCCTCGTGAGATCAGCCTCTGTTGGCGGTCGCCACGATATTCGCGCCCGTCCCCAGCAGGTCGGGGAGGAGAATATCCCCGATCCGCACCACGGCGGGGGCGGAGAGGGCGTTGACCGCCTTCATGGCCTCGAACAGCAGCTCGCGGGGGATGGCGCGGTCGGTCTTGCAGGGGACCACGCCGCCGTCCACGGTGGGAGCGGTGGTGGTCAGCACGCGGGTGGGATGGGTGCACTCGGCGGTGGCGTAATCCACGCCCCGCTTACAGCCCTGGCCCTCCACGGATACCACGGGATTTTCCAGAGCCGAGTCCAGAATCACGGTGAGGGTACAGCCGCGGGGGCAGACGATACAGGTCAGATTCTTTTTGGTGATGGCCATTACGCGTTGCCTCCCTTCTTGGCGGATTCTTCAATGGACACCAGCAGGGTGTCGGAGGTGGTAGCGGTCAGGTCGGAGGCCTTGACGGTAATGGTCTCCATCTCACCGGGGGCGACCTTGATGCGCTTCTTCTTGGAGATGATGTTACCGCCAGCGCCACCCTCGCGGACGGTCACGGTGACGTCGCGGTAGATGTCGGAGGGACGGAAAAAGACCGTTACGTCGGCGGTATTCTCGGTGACGGTGATCGCCTGAGGCACGGTGTAGCGCACCCTGCCGTCGGTTTTGAGGGTGACGGTTCTGCCCTCGGTCAGCTCGCCGCGGAGATGGGCGGCGGCAGAGGTGCCCGCCAGAGCGGCCTCCTCGGAAACGTAGTCCACCAGATCGTGAACGTGGAGGACGTTACCGCAAGCGAACACACCCTTGAGAGAGGTTTGGCGGTACTGGTCCACGGTTGCGCCGCCGGTGATGCCGTCCATGCCGATGTTCGCCCCTCTGGTCAGCTCGTTCTCGGGGATCAGACCCACCGACAGAAGCAGAGTATCACACTCGAAGTAGATCTCGGAGCCGGGGATAGGACGACGCTTTTCGTCCACCTTGGAGACGGTAACACCCGTAAGCCTCTCCTTGCCGTGGATCCGGGTCACGGTGTGGGAGAGCATGAGGGGAATGCCGAAATCGTCCAGACACTGGGTGATGTTGCGGGCCAGACCGCCGGAGTAGGGCATCAGCTCGCAGACGGCCTGCACCTCAGCACCCTCCAGAGTCATACGGCGAGCCATGATGAGGCCGATGTCGCCCGAGCCCAGAATGACCACCTTGCGGCCGGGCATATAGCCCTCCATGTTGACGAACCGCTGGGCAGTGCCCGCGGAATAGATGCCGGCGGGACGGGTGCCCGCGATGTTGAGCGCGCCCTTGGAACGCTCACGGCAGCCCATGGCCAGTACCACGGCGCCCGCGCGGAGAGTGAACATCCCCTCGGCCTCGCTGATGGCGGTAACGTAAGCGGCGATACCGTCCTCCTCGGAGGGGGTCACGTCCAGTACGGTCGCGCCCGTCTTGACGGCGATCCCGCGCTCCGTCACCATCTTGTGGTAGCGGTCGGCGTACTCGGGACCGGTCAGCTCCTCGCCGAATCGGTGGAGACCGAAGCCGTTGTGGATGCACTGGCGGAGAATACCGCCCGCGTTCAAGTCGCGCTCCAGAATGACCATATCGCGGACACCGTTATCGTAGGCGGCCACAGCGGCGGCCATACCGGCGGGGCCACCGCCGATGATGACAAGGGCGGTGTAAGGAGCGGTCTTATCTACGTAGTTCTGCATATCAGTTGCCCTCCTTGTTGCCGCCCGCGACCTTGGTGCGGCCCTTGTTGATGTAGGAGCCGCCGCCACACTTGGTGATGGCATCGTAGGACACGCCCCACTCGCGGGCGAGGATGCGGATCACCTCGGGGGAGCAGAAGCCGCCCTGACAGCGACCCATACCACCGCGGGTGCGACGCTTGACGGCGTCCACATCATAGGCAGGGGGATTGGCGTGAATAGCGGCGACCATCTCGCCCTCTGTGACCTCCTCACAGCGGCAGATGATTCGGCCGTAGCGGGAGTCCTGCTTGATCATTTCATTCTTCTCGGCCACGCTCATGTGTCGGAAGGCATCCATGGGGGCGCGGTTGGGGTTGTAGTCAGTCTTGGGGGTGAGGGGCAGACCCATACCGTTCAGCAGCTCCTCCACGTACTCGGCGATGGCGGGGGAGGAGGACAGACCGGGGGACTCAATACCGCCCAGGATGACGGCGTTATTCTCGGCCTTGATGATGAAATCCCCCGTGCTGCCCACCGAACGCAGACCGCAGAAGGAGGTGATGACCTTACCGTAAGGGATGTTTGCCACATTGTCACCCGCCTTGGCGCGGATGTCGGCGAAGCCCTCGGCGGTGGTGGCGGTGTCGGTCTTGTCCTCCATGTCGGTGGCGGTGGGACCCACGATGAGGTTGCCGTGGACGGTGGGACTCACCAGAACCCCCTTACCCATCTTGGTGGGGGTGTGGAAGATGGTACGGGTGGTAGTCTGCCCGCACTCCTTGTCCAGCAGCATATACTCGCCGCGGCGGGGGTGGACCGAGAAGGACTGATCCCCCAGCATTTTGGCGATCTCGTCGGAGTACACCCCCGCGCTGCCCACGAGATAGCGGGTCTCCACGGTGCGGCCGTCGGCGGCGGTGAGGGTGTAGCCCCCGTCGGTCTTGGTAATGCTGACCACCTCAAAGTTCAGCGCCAGCTCCGCGCCGTTGTCCATGGCGTTGCCCACGGCGGCAATGGTCAGACCGTAGGGGCAGACGATGGCACCCGTGGGCGCGTACAGTGCGCAGGACAGCTCGGGGTTGAGGTTGGGCTCCATTTGAAAGAGCTCATCCTTCTCCACGATGCGAAGCCCCTCCACACCGTTCTGTACACCGCGGCGGTAGATGGCCTCCACCTCGGCGCGCTCATTCTCAAAAGCGACAACCAAAGAGCCGTTGCGCTTGTAGCTGACCCCCAGCTCGGCACAGACCTGCTCCATCATTTGGGAGCCGCGGACGTTCATACGGGCCTTCATGGAGCCCTCCTTGGCATCAAAGCCCGCGAGGACGATGGCGGAGTTGGCGGCGGTAGCCCCGCGTGCCACGTCGTTTTCCTTGTCCACGATCAGGATACGCAGATCATACGCGGAAAGTCTCCGGGCGATGAGACCGCCCACCACACCCGCGCCGATCACGGTAACGTCGAACATA
>JAZNUO010000111.1:0-2225 GCA_045592305.1 Eubacteriales bacterium
GCAGGGGTTTCACCCCTGCACCCCACCAAAGAACTTTTTGAAAAAAGTTCTTTGGAATCTCAAAAACTTTCAATAAACATTGATAAATAATACTTTTTTGAAAGTTCTTGAAAGGGGGTTCGGGGGAAAACTTCTTTCAAGAAGTTTTCCCCCGGTCGTTCCCTCGCCCCTGCCCGACAAACCCAAATTTGAAGCTCGGCTGAACAGTTCCCTTTGCATTTCCCATCCCCCCATTCCATCCCACGGAGGTACTCCCATGCTCCATCCAAGCGACCGCACCAAGCTTCAAAAGCTCCAGAACCGCATCCTCACCCGTAAGGGTCTGATTTGCTGCGGTCGGGAGTTCACAGCCGCTCTCCACAGTCGGGGAAGGGCTGTTTTCGTCGGCGCAGATCGCTTCGGGCAGAAGGGCATCACCGCCGCCGAGGAGATCTTTTCCATCTTCTGTAACGAGACCTACACCGCCGCCATCCTGAAGGACGGTACGCCGCTCTTCGCGGGCGAGGAGATCGCGGAGCACGGCTTCCGAACCCTGTCCCACCTGCGGGTATTGTCCTGCGGAAAGACCCACGCGGCTGCCCTCCTGGGAAACGGTCGGGTGGCGGTCAGCCACGGTGGATGGAAGCACCGCCGCGAGATCACGGAATGGCCCGACGTAACCGACGTGGTCTGCGGAAGGAGCTTCACCGTAGGTCTGACCGCCGACGGTGAGGTGTTGGTAGCGGGGGGAAGCCTCCGCATCCGCCGCGCCTTGGGGAGTTGGGAGCAGATCGCGGGTCTGTTTGCCGACGCGGAGGGGGAAACGGTCTACGGCATTACCGTGGAGGGTCGGCTCCTCTCCACCTCGTCCCTCCCCCGCGCCGTCAGGGGCTGGCGCAATCTGGTATTCATGGCGGCCTCGAACGGAAGAATCTATGGCGTGACCGCTACGGGTCAGCTCCGCTCTACCTCCCGCTTGGGTCGCCGCATGGACGGAAAGGGCTTCTTCGTCTCCTGTGCCGCCGCCGCCGATCACGCCGTTGCCCTGACACGGGACGGACAGGTTCTGGCCGTGGGAAGAAATGAGTACGGTCAGTGCGAGACCCGCCGCTGCGGTGTCCTTTTCGAAAGCTTCGACGAATTCAGTGCCGAGCGCTACAACGCCCATCTCCGAGCCGAGACAAGAGAGCGCGCCTACCAGACCCGCCTGACCGAGGCGCACCGCTACAGAAGCCGTCTTTTGTGCGGGCAGAGCTTCACCGCCTGTATCACCGCTGACGGACGCGTCCTGACTACGGGAGGCTTCGGCAAGGCCAAGCATTGGACGGGAGTCCGCGCTCTGGCCTGCGGAAACGCCCATCTGGTCGCCCTCTGCGAGGGGGAGACCGTCCGCGCCGACGGTAACGATACCGACGGATGCACCGCCGTCTCAGAATGGAAGCATATCAGATCCGTGGCGGCGGGAAAATACCATACCCTGGGCGTTACCGAGGACGGTCGGGTTCTGTTCTGCGGTCGCAACGACAAGGGACAGGGTGATGTCACCGAATGGAGCGGCATCCGCAAGGTCTTTGCCGCCGATGCCTATACCGTGGGTCTGGGCTATGACGGTACTCTTCATCTGGCGGGACAGCCGCCCTTTGACCCCGAGATCGTCGATGAACGGTGGAAATCGCCCGCCGATATAGTCGTAAGCGCTACCCACATGGTCGCCCTGTACCCCGACGGCACCGTCCTGTCCACCCGCGTTTTCCCCGCGAGCGGCAAGCCGGAGGACGGCGAGGTGTGGGATACCGTGGGTTGGTACGGTGTCCGCTCCATCGCGGCGGGAAAGAACCTTACCGTAGGACTCTGCTACGGAGGTCGGGTGCTCACCACGGGTCGGTACGATGTCAGTCAATGGCGTGACGTGGTGTCGGTGGCCTGTGGGGATACCTATATTCTGGGGCTTACCGCCGAGGGACGGGTGCTCGCCGTGGGGGAGTTCCCCACCGCGATCACCCCCGCCCCCCCCGGCTCCCCCCCCCCCCCCCCCCCCCCCCCCCCCCCCTCCCCCCCCCCCCCCCCCCCCCCCCCCCCCCCCCCCCCCCCCCCCCCCCCCCCCCCCCCCCCCCCCCCCCCCCCCCGCCCCCCCCCCCCCCCCCCCCCCCCCCCCCCCCCCCCCCCCCCCCCCCCCCCCCGCCCCCCCCCCCCCCCCCCCCCCCCCCCCCCCCCCCCCCCCACCCCCCAGCCGCCCCGCGGGGCGC
>JAZNUO010000112.1:0-1625 GCA_045592305.1 Eubacteriales bacterium
TTGACAGCGTATCAGCCCATTTGCCCACCGGCAAATGGGCACGCAGATCAGGCGAAAGGATCCGTAAGGAAAGTACCGTGGGTACTTTCCTTGCGTGGCGCTCTTTTGGTACTTTTCTCTCGACAGGGAGAGAAAAGTACACAGAGTCTATCGCGCCGACAAACCCCAATTTATCAAAAGGGAGAGCGGTCGCCCTCCCTTTTTCAGTCTCAATTAATACTGCCGTCCCCAGACAACCAAGTGCTTGGCGGGCTTGCCGCAGCAGACGCAAACGTCGGAGGGCAGCTCGTGCTCGCCGAAGGGGATGCAGCGGGACTTCACGCCGCCGGTCTCGTCCTTGATCTGCTCCTCGCAAGCGGTATCTCCGCACCACATAGCCTTGATGTAGCCGGGCTTTGTGGCGGCGATCTCCAAAAACTCCTCGCGGTTGTGAGCGATATGGGTCTTTTCGGTCAGATTGCGCTCGCAGCGCGCCACCAACTCGCCATGCACCTGATCCAGCATAGCCGCAACCTCGGCCTCGATGTTGTCCAGAGACACAAAATTCTTCTCGCGGGTCACGCGGCTGACCAGCACGCAGGAGTTGTTGGCAATATCGCGGGGACCGATCTCCAGACGCACGGGCACGCCCTTCATCTCGTACTGGCTGAACTTCCAGCCGGCGGAGTTGTCGGAGTCATCCAGCTTGACACGGATACCCGCGGCGGTCAGACGGTTCTTCAGGGCATTGGCGTTCTCCAGAACACCCTCCTTGTGCTGGGCGGCGGGAATGATGACCACCTGGATGGGGGCGATGCGGGGAGGCAGGATCAGACCGTTGTCGTCACCGTGAGCCATGATGATGGCACCGATCATACGGGTGGACACGCCCCAAGAGGTCTGGTGGGGGTGCTTGACGGTGTTGTCGCGGTCGGTGAAGGTGATGTCGAAGGCCTCGGCAAAGCCGGTGCCGAAGTAGTGGGAGGTGCCGCCCTGGAGCGCCACGCCGTTGTGCATCATGGGCTCGATGGTGTAGGTCTCCACCGCGCCCGCGAACTTCTCCTTCTCGGTCTTCTGACCCGTGATGGCGGGGATGGCCAGAGAGTCGCGGTAGAAGTCCTCGTAGACCTTCAGCATTTGAATGGTCTCGGCGCGGGCCTCGTCCTCGGTGGCGTGCATGGTGTGACCCTCCTGCCAGAGGAACTCGGAGGTGCGGAGGAAGGGGCGGGTGGTCTTTTCCCAGCGGACCACATTGCACCACTGGTTGTACAGCTTGGGCAGGTCGCGGTAGGAGTGGATGATGTCCTTGTAGTGCTCACAGAACAACGTCTCGGAGGTGGGGCGGACGATGAGCCGCTCGGAGAGGGTGTTCTGACCGCCGATCGTGACCACGGCGCACTCGGGCGCGAAGCCCTCCACGTGATCCTTCTCCTTCTGGAGCAGGCTCTCGGGGATGAACATGGGCATATAGACGTTCTCATGACCCAGAGCCTTGAAGCGAGCGTCCAGATCCTTCTGGATGTTCTCCCAGATGGCGTAGCCGTAGGGGCGGATGACCATGCAGCCCTTGACGCCGGAGTAGTCCACCAGCTCGGCCTTCTTGACCACGTCGGTATACCACTGGGCGAAATCCACGTCCATGGAGG
>JAZNUO010000113.1:0-10462 GCA_045592305.1 Eubacteriales bacterium
TTGGAATCTCCAAAAATCTCAAAAAAGACATTAATAAGTAATACTTTTTTGAAAGTTCTTGAAAGGGGGTTCGGGGGGAAACCCCGAACGAAGCGAGGAGGCTTTCAAGAAGTTTTCCCCCGGCCGTTCCCCCGCCTCCCCTACAAACCCCAATTCGCAGAGCCTCAACACCCAAATACAAAAACCGCACACCCGAGAGGTTCTCCCTCCCGTCTGTGCGGTATTTTTCATTCATTCAAATCAATCGGGCTCGGTCGCGGCCAAGATCTCGTCCCTGACCCACTTTTGGAGAGCCGCCACCACCTCGGGTGCCTGCCCACCCACGGGCTTTCCCTCGATCTCCACACACCGCAGTCCGGGGGCGGAGGAGGAGGAAATGAGGACTTCCTTGGCTCCCAGCAGCTCGTCTACCGTGAAGGGGGTCTCGTTTACGGGAATCCCCAGCCCACGGCAGGCGGTGATGAGGTGGGCGCGGGCGATGCCGGGGAGAATGAGGTGATCCAGCGGGGCGGTCTGGAACTCGCCCTTCCCGTTGATGATATGGACGTTGGAGTGGGCGCACTCGGTGACGCGGGTGGGCATTCCCCCGCAGAGCTCACCGCCAAGACCGCTCTGACCCGGGGTACGGTAGAGAATGGCCTCGTAGACTCCTGCCCGCGCGGCCTCCTGGCTGTACATCACGGCGGGGAGGAGGTTCAGGGTCTTGATGTGGCACTGATGGAAGCGGATATCCTCGCGGAGGATGGCCTTCACCTCCATGCCGATGTCCTTGATGGCCATGGGCTTGAGCACCACCCAGAAGTTGCCCGTCATGTCCTCGGGGTAGGTGTGGTTGCGGGGCTGGGTGCCTCGCGTGATCTGGAAATAGACCTGCTGTTCGGGATGATCCACCTTCCCCACCAGCTCGCGGATGAGGGAAGCCATCTCGGTCTTTTCCATGGGAATTTTGATGTCCACCATAGCCGCGCTGCGGTAGAAGCGGTCGATGTGCTCCTCCAGAGCAAAGACCTTGTGGTTTCTCGTGAAGGTCGCCTCGTAGACACCGTCGCCGAAGAAATGGACGCGGTCGTTGAAGGGGACGGTCAACTCGTCGAGGGTGCCGATCTTGCCGTTGTAGTAGCCCAGATTCTGCATAGGTAAAGCGCCTTTCTCGGGGGTCTGCCCCGCGTAAAAAAGTCAGGGATGGCGATGGGGCATACCGCGCGCGCTTGCCGAGCGGCTCACGGGTACGCCCCTGTTACGGTTTACTGCTTTTTCTTTTTAAACACGATCAGCTTGCTCAGCACATAGTTCGCCACGATGACCAGAACCGAGACGATCACCTTTGCCCACAGCTCAGCAGTCAGTGCGATCCCCAGCAGCGCGGGGGGATTGGACGCGTCGATCCAGAGGTTGAACAGTTGAATGAACAGGAAGGTCGCCACAATATCCAGACCCAAGGTCGCCACGCGGGAGCCGGAGAACAGGACGAGCTGCTTCCAAAGGGAGCCCTTCGAATGGTCCGCGTCCGTGAACACCCACTTGCGGTTGGTGTAGAATGCCGTCAACACGGCTACCACCCATTGGATGACCTGAGCCGCCATGTAGACGGCGAGATACGCGGGGGCGGTCTTGTCATCCATGGAGATTCCCAAGCCGTGTTCAGCCACCGCGAAGACAGCCAGATAGGTGACGAAGCCCACCACGGTGGTAATCGCGCCGAACAGCAGATACAGGATGATCTCGCGGTGCTTTTGCATAAACTGTTTCATTTTTATGACCATGGCTTTCGCCTTGCGAAAGCTTCCTTTTAGTTGATCTTATAGGTGGTGCCCTGAGGCGTATCGATCAGGGTCACGCCACGGGCGGCCAGCTCGTCGCGGATGCGGTCGGCCTCAGCGAAATTCTTCTCCTTCTTGGCGGCCTTGCGCGCGTCGATGGCGGCGAGGATCTCGGCCACAAAGGGATCGGCGGCGGCAGCTCTTGCCGCTTCTGCGGATGCTTCCTCGGCGGCCTTTTTCGCGGCTTCGGCGGCGGCGCGCTCGGCGGCCAGCTTGTCGCGCAGGGTAGCGGCGCGGTCGAGGAGCCCTACCGAGAGAACGGTATCGAAATCAGCCAGAACCGCCAGCTTGGTGGCGTCGCTGACCTTGGCCTTCAGCACGTCGTAGATGGCGGTGACGGCCAGAGAGGTATTGAGATCGTTATCCAGAGCCTTGACAAATCCCTCCTTGAGGGTGGCGGCGGCAGTCTCGTCCACCTCACCCTTGGCAGGATCCAGCGCGGCGATGCGGGCGATCAGCTTATTGTATGCCACGGCGGCGTTGTCCATGTTCTCCCAGGAGAAAACGAGGGACTTGCGGTAGTGGGACTGGAGGCAGAAGAAGCGGTAGACCATGGGGTCGTAGCCCTTCTCCTCCAGGAGGGAGACGGTGAGGAACTCCCCCTTGGACTTGGACATCTTGCCCCCCGTGGTGTTCAGGTGCAGGACGTGCACCCAGTATTTGCACCAAGGGTGCCCGATATACGCCTCGGACTGGGCGATCTCGTTGGTGTGGTGGGGGAAGGCGTTGTCGATGCCGCCGCAGTGGATGTCCAGATACTCACCCAGATACTTCATGGAGATGCCCGAGCACTCAATGTGCCAGCCGGGGTAGCCCACGCCCCAGGGAGAGGGCCACTTCAGCTCCTGATCGTCGAACTTGGACTTGGTGAACCACAAAACGAAGTCGGCCTTGTTGCGCTTATTGCCGTCGGCCTCCACGCCCTCGCGGACACCCACGTCCAGATCCTCCTCCTTGAAATCGTTGAAGATGTAATACTTCTCCAGCTTGGAGGTGTCAAAGTAGATGTTGCCGCCCGCCTCGTAGGCGTAGCCCTTCCCGATCAGGGTCTCGATGAGGTGGATGTACTCGTCAATGCAACCCGTGGCGGGCTGGACGATGTCGGGGGTCTTGATATTGAGCTTTTCGCAGTCGGCGAAGAAGGCGTCGGTGTAGAACTTGGCGATCTCCATGACCGTCTTTTTCTCCCGTCTCGCGCCCTTGAGCATCTTGTCCTCCCCCTCGTCGGCATCGGAGGACAGGTGTCCCACGTCGGTGATGTTCATGACGCGGGTCACGTCGTAGCCGGCGTAGCGGAGGTACTTCTCCAGCACATCCTCCATCATGTAGGTGCGGAGGTTGCCGATGTGGGCGAAGTGGTATACGGTGGGGCCGCAGGTGTACATACTGACCTTGCCGGGCACGTGAGGAACGAATTCTTCTTTCTTGTGGGTAGCGGAATTGTAGAGTTGCATAGTCTTGCCTTTCTATGTTGGGAGGTAATTTACATAATATTTGCCAATTTTTTGGCGGCGTATACGGCGCGAGCCGCGTGGGAGAGCCTGACCGAGCGGTCAGCGGGGAGGTGGGAGGTCTTCAGCTCCAGATCCATACATCGGTTGGAGGTGGCGAGAAATCCGCTCAGGCGGAGGCCCTCCGCGGCATCCTCCCAGTCCACGCTCCCGCCCAAGGGGGTATTTTCGGGACGCTCGAAGGGGATGCGGTGGGAGTCGCTGACTCCATCGTTATCGTGGATGTGCAGACATCGCACCCTGCCGCGAAGCCGTTCCAGCTCCACGGACTGACACAGACCCGTAATGTTGGCGTGACCGAAGTCCCAGCACACCATACAGTCCAGCTCCTCGGAAAGCTCCAGAATATCGGTCGCGGTACTGCCGTAGACCGCCTCGGCGGGGTGGGTGGCGTAGGGCTTGCCCGTCATGTTCTCGATGCAGAGGGTGATTCCCAGCCTGCCCGCCAGCTCGCGGAGAGGGGTGAGGAAGCGGATGTTTTCGTCCAGCCACAGCTCCCGACATCGACGGCTCCCGTGGCGCACGATGGGGTGGATCACCGCGTCGGGGATTTTCAGCATGTCCGCCATGCGGATGCCGCAACTGATCTCGCGGGAGAACCGAGCCATAGCCACCGTATCGTCGGGGTTTGGCATGAAGAAGGGGAGATGACACATGGGGAGAGTCAACCCCTTTGCCGCGGCGCGGTTTCCGAAGCTGTACAGCACCGAGCGGAGGATGTCGTCGCCGTTGGGCTCGATCTGATCCAGAGACAGATCCGCCCCGTCAAAGCCCGCGTCCGCCAGAAAATCCGCGGCGGCCGTCAGGGAGTACTTGCTCCCGTTTTCGGTGTAGGCATGGTAGCGCGTGGGCACCGTCACAAAGACCCGTTCGCCGCTGCCCGTTACGATTCCGTAAGCCATAGGTCATCCTCCTTTCGGTAGAAATTATAATCCATATTATTATAGCACGAAATACAGGATTTGTCAAATGGTTTTGCGATGCGGGGGGTATTTTTACAAAAAATTTCACGGTATTTGCGAAATCTTTTGTGGCACACTATGGACAGGAGTGAGAAATTGGGGTTTAGCGGGCAGAGCCCGTCACGCGCCCCAAAGGGGCGCATATCGATCCGATTCGGGCAAGACCGAATCGGAATATCGAGTGCGAAGTGAAGCGAAGCACATATCGAACGCCGCAAGGCGTATATCGACAAATGCATCCGTCATCCTTTTCGTTGTTTATCGATATGCACGAGCGGACGAGCCCGCCCGTGCTCGATATACCGCTCGGCATGAGCCTTCGCGGTTCGATATGCCGCCGAAAGCGGCTCGATATGCGCCCGTAGGGCGCAAGAATTCCCCGACAAACCCAAATTTGAAGCTCCAAAAACCGAAAGGAATATTCCAACCATGTCCGATACCAACCACACCGCCACCCCTGTGGAGATGCCCGTGGAAACCGCCAACGAGGTAGTAACCGCCGAGGTCAAGGTCGCCCAGAACAGTCACAGTCATGAAGGCAAGCTCTCCCCCGCCGCCGAGAAGCTGGCCGAGGAGATGCACAAGAACATGACCATGGGCTGTGACGCTTACCTGCAAATGCTCCCCCACGTGGAGGATAACCGCCTGAAAACCGACATCACCGCCGCCATGTGCTACTACGAAAAGCAGATCGGCAAGGTCAAGGAGCTTTTGATCTCCCACGGCGCCAAGCCCGAGGAGAGAGGCATGATGGCCCGTATGGCCTCCAAGGCGGGCATCGCCATGAACACCGCCATGGACAACACCAACAGCCACATCACCGAGATGCTCATCGAGGGCGCGACCATGTCCATCACCACCGCCGAGAAGCTGGCCAATCACGCAGAAGGGAAACCTGACTGCCGCGAGCTGGTCGAGCTCTGCCGCGACTGGGCCAAGTTCGAGCAGAATCATATTGACGCGCTGAAGAAGTATTTGTGATAAAAGGAAGGGCTGCCATCCATAGGATGATGCCCTGAACGGAGAATTTGAAGCTTGTTCAAAATCTGAGCGTTATATAACAATCACGGGCAACGCCCAAATTCTTATCACAAACAAAACGGGAGAACAAATCGGTTGCGACCGAAATGTTCTCTCGTTTTCTGACTGTATAAACGTGGGATTATCAAAAGTAAAATAATTCTTCAAACTTTTTTTCAAGCGCTATGCAGAGTATCAGCGCAAGCTTTGCGGTAGGGCAAAATTGCCCTGTTTCTATCGAGCTTATTGTGTTTCTGGACACGCCCACAATCTCGGCAAGCTTTGCTTGCGATATGCCCTTTTCTGCCCGCGTCTCTGCCAAGCGATTTTTTAAGACAAGCTTATCATCCATAACCTTTACCGTATCATTTTACATTAAGCCAACCAAATGAATCATTAAGCAAATGATAAACAGAATCAAGCCAACAGAATACAAAACAACGCAAATGATATCTCCGCGCCTCTTATATTTCATGGCAAGGAATCCGTATAACACGGTCTCCATGGTTAGCTGCGTAATCATCATAAAATAGCCCAAAAGAGTAAATCTTGCATGTAGGATTAAATCAACAATTATTCCAATAAGGCACATAAATAAGCCGACTGTCATCGCAATTTGCGAGCCTCTGCGACAGAGATAATTATACATCTCATCCCCGTACTTACTCTCTTTTTGAGCCTTTTCCAAAACATCTTTCTTGTCCATAATTCAAATCTCCTTTGCCAAGTTTTCTTTGCAAGGATATTATATCATGGACAAGTATACTTGTCAAGCACTTTTTGAAATTTTTCACGAAATAATGAAACAACGCAGAAATTATACCGATCCCGCAATAAAATCTTGCATGTAACTATTCAGTTAATATTAAAAAATTGCAGTTTATAGGTCTGGTGTCTGACGGAAGAGGCGGTGACGCGATCCACCCTCATCCGTCGCCGCCGCAGGAGCTGGCGACACCTTCCCCCGCGGGGAAGGCAAGGGTATTGTGTTTCTCGTTGCCTTAAAAACCTATAAGTATCAGTATGCTTTTGGGTATAAGCAGAGCAAAAAATACCACGTGCTTGCCTTCCCCGCGGGGGAAGGTGCCGACCAGCGAATGCGGCGGGAGGCGGATGAGGGTTACGCTACACCGCCTTTTCCGTCAGACAGCAGACCGACAAACCCAAATTTGAAGCCGAAGGCGTGACGGAGAGGGCAAAGGTTTTAATCGGTAATTCGTATATGCCTAACCCTTACAACAATCAGAAGATACCTTCGCTTGCTCATAGGGCAAATTCAGTCAGCGCGATTTTTCGGTTCAGGACATTACTCCATGGGTGACAGTCCCTTTTTCATCTGGTCGGGCGGAAATCCGTCAGCTCATACAGCAAGGTTGCCTTCTTGTATAACGTGGCCACGTAGATTTTGCCGTTGATGGCGGTCATGTTCTCGGGCTCGCCCTGTACCGTCATGTGAATGAGGGTGATGAAATTTCCGTCCCAGTCGTAGACCGTAATGACATTCTCGGCGTACAGCACAAAGTAGATGAAATTGTCGTCGCAGGCCGCGCCTTGGGTGACATAGCCCTCGGTCAGGGGCGTGGGCTGGAACACCACGTCGTTCACCCGCTTGAAGTTGGCATCCAGACGGCAGAAGGTCTGACCGCCCGAAAGTCCCACCGCGTACTCGTCCCGCTCCTCGTTGTAGCCGATGCTGTAGATGTTGATGTCCAGCTCGATGGTCTCCACCAAAGTCAGGGTCTCGGCATCCACCAGGGATATACGGTCACGGTGGGGATTGTTGTGCACCACCACGAACACCCCGCGCTTGGAGTTGTACGTCATATCGTTGGCATGATTCAGGGGCAGAGGCCAGCTCACCTGCTTGATACAGCCCTGCTCCATATCGTACTTGACCAGACGGTCAATGTTGTTTTCCTCGTTGGACGCGTTGTCCTTCTTGATATAGATCTGGTAGTGGAACTTCCCGTCGGTGTACCCGCCCTGGGCGAGGTTGCTCTCGCCATAGCTCGCAATGTGGGCCAGTCTTTTGGTACGCGCCTGTATATCCGAGGACGAGCGCAGGATAGCGGCCAGCTCATCCGAGGGAGACAGGGTCTCCCCTTCGGTCTCGGGCTCGGTGCTCTCCTCGGTGGTCTCTTCACTCTCGGACTCCGCAGGCGCTTGGGTCTCGGGCTCGGTGGGAGCCTCGGTAACGTCCTCTGCGGAGGTGTCGGTCGGCTCCCCGTCGGGAGCGGGCGGATCACAGGCGACCAGGCAGATAACCAGCAGGGCCAAGGTCAGAAGCAGCAACAAATACTTGTTTTTCATTTTGTGGTTTTCCTTTCGTTACAGTGAGATCACAGACCTCGATCCTTCAGATCCGAGACCAGCTCTACGTAGAATTCCCGCACGTCGAAATCCTCGACGTTTTCGCGGTTGAGGTCGATCATGTCACCGTGTGAGATGCCTCGTCCGCGGGCGGGGGTCAGGAGGGTGTACTTTTCCCCGAAGGGGAAGGAGGTCTCGGCCACAAGACCGTCGTTGGGTCCGTCGAAGAAGCGGACGATGGGGTAGGCTATATTCATGGGAAACCGCCCGCCGCGGGCGCGGGGCATGAGGGAGCCCACACTCTGACAGTAGATGCCTGCGAGGGACCCGGGGTTAGACTCCCCCGCCAGATGGGGCTCCAGAGCGGCGCAGCCCGTGGCGGTGAGATCCCGCATGGCGGCCATAAAGTCGGGGTTGGGATCTCCCAGCCGCCTTGCCGCCTTATTGTAGGTGCTCGCCACCCTGTCCTTGACGGATTCCGAGAAGGTTTTCAGCATGAAATCCACGAAAATACAGCCCTTGTGGGGGGAGTTGACCGTGGTCAGGGAGGCCACCATGGGGGCAATGCCGTGGTTTTGCAGGGCGTAGCGCATATCCAGACCGCCCTTGGAGTGGGCGATGACGTTGACCTTTTCACAGCCCGTTTCGGTCACGATGTCCCGAATCCGCTGAGCCAGCTCGGCGCCGCAATCGGCCACCGCGGCGGCGGAGTGCTGGTGCCCGTAAAAGATCCGCGCGCCGTTGAGCTCCAGATCGTCGGGGATGCGTCCCCAGTAGTTCAGCCGCTTGAAATCGCGGAAGAACACGCCGTGAACCAGCAAAATGGGGTATTTTGTGGCGCAGACACGCTCCTTACGGCGGGCGTTATTGCGCTGAATGCGGGCGCATTCGGTCTCCACCTCGGCGGTCACAACCTGCATGATGCGGCGCAGGGCGATGAGCTGGGCGATGGGGATCAGACCGCACAGGGCGCCGATGACCCGCCGGCGGATACCGAGCTGCACCGAGAAAATATACAAGCAGGCCATGCCGTTCCAGAACACCCCTGCCAGAACCCCCACCGCGATGGCCGCCGAGATCAGCCAGTCCATCCACCGTCCCGTCCAAAGCAGGGGCAGGCGGATGAGATGGCAGATCACCGAGAGGCCCGTGGCGAGCAGGAAGATATGAAGGGTCTCAACACCGTGGGCGCAGGCACGCAGGGTATGGCGGGAATGGCTGGGGGAGAGGAACTGCCGCTTGCCCGCCCGCGGCTTGGGAACCCCTCGGTAGAGCAGGTAGGGCAGGGCGTTGCAGAGGAGATACAGGGGGATCAGGGCATAGAGAAGCCCCAGGGGGAGCACGCCGTCCCTCATGGGTATGTAGCACACCGCGCACAAAGCGATGAGCAGGGCGGAGAGAACACGGGACGTATACAGAACGGCGCGGGAGGGCGCGTAAGTCGGATGTACCTTCGGAGTCAAGAAAATACCTCCTTTCGGTGGATTTCGGGATCATAGCCAAAGCCTGACCCCTACGAAGAAGCGCAAAACGGCATACCGTCCCCCTTTTCCGCCGCAGCGGGACCGGGTACGGCATACCGTCTTGATCGTATTCAGACCATGATCTCCCGCAGGGCCTTCATGGCGGCGCGGAGCACGATCTTGTCATTCTCATGGGTCAGGGAACGCTCGGCGTTGTCGAGGGGAACCCACTCCACGTCCGCAATCTCGCCGTCGTGAGGATGGGTGGCTCTCTGGTCAGTCATGGCCATGAAATAGACCACTTCCTTCTGTACCCCGGGCATGGGGCTGTAGTGCACCTTCTCGCAGAAGTCGGAGGTGATGCGGATCTTCACCGCGGTCTCCTCCTCCACCTCGCGGATGGCGGTCTGATGCTCGGTCTCGCCTGCCTCCACGTGTCCCTTGGGGAAGGAACGGTGGCCGCCGTGCTTGTGACGGATCATCAGGATGTACATTCTCCCCGTTCTGGGGTCTTGGCGGAACACCAAGGCTCCGCAGGATTTCTCATACTTCAATGCCATAACTCTCGCCTCCTTTCGTGGGGAACGCAAGGGCTCTGCCCTTGACCCGGCAGGGCTCTGCCCTGCACCCGCTTAAGGACCTTTTTGAAAAAAGGTCCTTAAGAATCCCCAAAAACTTTCTATAAGGGATTCTTATATATATGGCTTTTCAAATATTTCGGATAGGGGCGCCCCGTTCAGTCGAAGAGACCTCCGAGGACTTGGCCGATGGGCTTTCGGATGAGGAGGTCGGCATCACCGTCGGCGGCGGTGGCATCACGGTTGATGATGACGGTGCGGTCTCCCTTGAAGTAGGATACCAGACCCGCGGCGGGCCAGACCGTCATGGAGGTGCCGCCGATGATGAGGAGGTCGGCGTGAGCGATGGCCCTCACCGCGCCGTCCACCACGTCCTCGTTCAAGGCCTCCTCATACAGCACCACGTCGGGCTTGATGATCCCGCCGCAGGAGCAGAAGGGTACGCCGCTCGGGTCACTCTCGCTCTCCATGATACGGGACAGGGGATAGAACCTGCCGCACCGTGTGCAGTAGTTGCGGTGGATGGAGCCGTGAAGCTCAAACACGCTTCTCGACCCCGCCTCGCTGTGAAGGCCGTCGATGTTCTGGGTCACGATACCCGTCCCCTCCATCCTTCCCTCGGCCTCCAGCCTCGCCAGCGCCAAGTGGGCGGCGTTGGGGCGGATCGCCGTGGGATCGAATACCATCTTATCGCGGTAAAAGCGAAAGAAGGCGGCGGGCTTGCTGCAAAAGAAGCTGTGGGAGAGGATAGTCTCGGGGGGATACTCGTACTTTTGATTGTACAGCCCATCCACACTC
>JAZNUO010000114.1:0-2278 GCA_045592305.1 Eubacteriales bacterium
TGGGGCTCCTCCTTTCGGTGTGATGGCAGACGATTGCGAAATTGTGAAATTGGGGTTTATAGAAGAGTTTTGCCTATGTACTTTTCTTTCCATGGCGAAAGAAAAGTACCAAAAGAATCGCCACGTAAGGGAGTCACCCACGGTGCCTCCCTTAAGAAACCCACCACCTGATCTGCGCGAGTCTTTCGCCCACAAAGGGGCGAAAGAGTCTGATTGCGCGTAGGGTCGCCAAGAACCGAGAGCCCGCACGAACGGCGGAGCGCCGTCCGCGCGGAACTCGCCGCTTCGCTTCTGCCCCAAGTTGCTGTTTCTCCTGTTGGGAAAAGAAAAACGCAGGGTTGTCACCAAACGGGAGACTCACCGCGCGGCCGTCACTCTGACGGCCGTGCGGCCCCATGGCAAACTGCGACTTGACAGCGTGTCAGCCCATTTGCCCATCGGCAAATGGGCACGCAGATCAGGCGAAAGGATCCGTAAGGGAAGTACCGTGGGTACTTTCCTTACGTGGCGCTCTTTTGGTACTTTTCTCTCGACAGGGAGAGAAAAGTACATAGAGTCTGTCGCGCCGATAAACCGCAATTTGAAATCCCCCAAAACAAAAGCTCCGCCACTTGCGCGGCGGAGCCTTGTGGGAAGCGGTGAATTACTCCTTGTCCTGCTTCTTGTCCTTGACACCCAGCATGAGGTTCGCCAGAATACCCAGGATCAGGGCGCAGGCGATGGTGGTCAGAGTGACCTTACCGAAAGTGACCGACAGACCGCCGATACCCGCGATGAGGATGACCGACACCACGAACAGGTTGCGGTTCTTTTCCAGATCCACCTTCTGGATCATCTTCAGACCCGAGACGGCGATGAAGCCGTAGAGAGCCATGCAAACGCCGCCCATGACGCAGGAGGGGATGGTGTTCACGAAGGCGACGAAGGGGGACAGGAAGGAGATGACGATGGCCATGATGGCGGTGGTGAAGATGGTGACGACTGAGGCGTTACCGGTGATGGCCACGCAACCCACGGACTCACCGTAGGTGGTGTTGGGGCAACCGCCGAAGATGGCACCCGCGATGGAGCCGACACCGTCACCCAGCAGGGTGTTGTGGAGACCGGGATCCTCCAGCAGATCCTTCTCGATGATGGTGGAGAGGTTCTTGTGGTCGGCGATGTGCTCGGCAAAGACCACGAAGGCCACGGGAGCGTAGGCCACGGCTACGGTACCGACGTAGGCACCGTCAATGTCCTTGACACCCTTAATGGCCTCGACGAAGGTAAAGTCGGGGAGGGAAATAATCGACTCGATGCTGAAGTTGGTGAAGAGATTCACCAGGGGATCGAAGTTGATGACCTTGAGAGCATCGATGCCGGCGGCGTTACCGATGAGGGTGAAGATAGCGGCCAGCGCGTAGCCTGCCAGAATACCCATGATGAAGGGGATCAGGCGGATCATCTTCTTGCCGAAGGTGGCGCAGAGCATGGTGACGGCCAGCGTGACCAGACCGCAGAGGATGGCGACGTAGGAGGAGCCGCCCGCGGGAGCAGTCTGGAGATCGCCAATGGCGTTACCGGCCAGAGACAGACCGATGATGGCGACGGTGGGACCAATGACCACGGTGGGCATGAGCTTGGCGATCCACTTGACACCGGCGAACTTGACGATGACGGCGATGATCACGTAGACCAGACCCGCGCAGGCCGCGCCGATGATGAGACCCAGATAGCCTGCCTGAGCCGAGACGGCACCGGCAAAGGCGGAGCACATGGAACCGATGAAGGCGAAGGAGGAGCCGAGGAACACGGGGCTCTTGAAGCGGGTGAAGAGCAGGTAGACCAGAGTACCGACACCTGCACCCAGCAGGGCGGCGGCGGAGCTCATGGCGGGAGCGCCCACGGGCATATCACCGCTGTTATTGATGATGACGGGGACCACCAGCGTGGCGGCCATGATGGCCAGGAGCTGCTGGATGGCGAAGATAATGACCTGACCGAACCTCGGTCTGTCCTTGATGCCGTAGATGAGTTTCATGCTTGTGTTGTCCTCCATTATTATATATTTAGCGGCGACCCGCTTCGGGACGATTTGGATTCGGACAAAAAAATAGCCCGCCTTGATAAGGAGCGGACAGCATAGCGCGCGTAAAGAGGGAAGTATTCGGTTGCTGACAACTTCACCTAACGCATCTGCCGTTCCGTGACCTTGACCTTACATAGTATAGCACAGTTTCGAAAATTTGTAAAGGGGTTTTGGACGGATTTTGAATTTTTTTGGAGATTTTGATTTTGA
>JAZNUO010000115.1:0-23269 GCA_045592305.1 Eubacteriales bacterium
CCTCATCATCTACCAGTTCGGTCTGCTCTTCACGGGCGCTATGGGCGGCATCAACATTCTGTGGTTGGTGATCGCCGCTCTGCTGGCCGTCGGTATGCTGGTCCAGCTCTTCCGCCCCTATAAGGAGTCGGGGAGACTGACCCGGACCGTGAAGATCAAGTAAAAAACGGTAAATTGCGGTTTATCGGGCAGGGGCGAGGGAACGAACGGCAGGACAACTCTTTTATAAAGATTTTCCCCCCCCCTCGTTCCCCTCGCCTCCCCTACAAACCCAAATTTGAAAAAGTCATGCTTCCCTCCTTCCCTGCATAGAATGTCCCAGACAAGCCAGCAAAGGAAGGTATCGCCATGACCCCACAAATCCGCCCTCACCCCCTCGCCCGTCCCCTGACCGAGGAGGAAGTTGCTCGCTCCCGTCTGGAGCACGGAGAAAACACCCTGTCGGTCAAGGGTAAAAAGAGCTTTTTCCGTCAGCTTCTCGGCAACCTGAACGATCCCGTCATCCGCATTCTGCTGGGCGCGCTGGTCATCAACGTCCTGTTTTCCCTGACAGGCGGGGGCGGGGATTGGGTGGAGACGGCGGGGATCGCGCTGGCGGTGCTGCTGGCCTCCCTCATCTCCACCCTGTCGGAGTACGGCTCCGAGGCGGCCTTCGCGCGGCTCTCGGCGGAGTGCGGACAGGCAACCTGTCGAGCGCGGCGCGGCGGAGGGGCTGCCGACGGCGGGGGAATCGTGCGGGAGATCCCCATCGCGGAGGCGGTGGTTGGGGACATTCTCGTCCTCTCGGCGGGGGAAATGATCCCCGCTGACGGGGTGCTTTTGTCGGGGTCTCTTCAGGTAGATCAGTCCGCCATGACGGGGGAGAGTCGGGAGGTAGAAAAGCGTCCTCTGGGACGAGGTGAGGAGCCCCCCTCGGAGCTGACCCCCGCCGACTCCCGCGCCCTGCTGCGGGGCTGCGTGATACTGGGCGGGGGCGGGGAGATGCTGACCACACGGGTGGGGGACTCCACCTTTCTGGGGCACATTTCCGAGGAGGTACAGGAGGGCACCCGCGAAAGCCCCCTGAAGCTCCGTCTCGCCAAGCTGGCGGGGCAGATCAGCCGTCTGGGCTACGTGGCGGCGGCTCTGGTGGCGGTGGTGTTTCTGCTGGGCGCGTTTCTCCTGGACAGTGAGTTCGAGGGGGCGGTCATTCTCCAAAAGCTGTCGGACTGGCGGTACATGTGGTCCCAGTGCTTCCACGCCCTGACCTTGGGTCTGACGGTTCTGGTGGTGGCGGTGCCCGAGGGGCTGCCCATGATGATCGCGGTGGTGCTGTCCTCCAACATCAAAAAGATGGCGAAGGATCAGGTTCTGGTGCGCAAGCCCGTGGGCATTGAGGCGGCGGGGAGCATGAATCTGCTCTTTACCGACAAGACGGGAACCCTCACCGAGGGCAAGCTCAGCGTGGAGCGCATTGTGGCGGGGGACGGAACCGTCTATCGGGACGCGGGGGATCTCCGCAAGGCCGCGCCTGTTCTGTACGCCTGCTTCGACGGAGCCTGCCGTACCAACACCGTCTCCACGGTGGGACGGGGAGAGGACGGCACCCTCCGCGCTCTGGGAGGAAACGCCACCGACCGCGCGCTTCTCACGGCGGTGCTTCCCTACGCGCCGAAGGACCGCCCCGAGGTACTGTTCTCGATTCCTTTCGATAGTGAAAGAAAGACCTCCTGCGCTCTGATCCGCCGGGAGGGACGGGAGGTGCTCTGTGTCAAGGGCGCGCCTGAGCGGCTCATGGGTCGGCTTGCCGATGCCTACCGTCCCGACGGCACGAGGGGAGGTCTGGATCGCGCCGCTTTGGAGAAAAGAATACAGACCATGACCCAGCGGGGCGGGCGGGTGATCCTCTGCGCCGAGGCGGTGGCGGGACGGGTGACACTCCCCACCCAAGCCCGTCTGGAGGGAGGGGACTACGGAGCCTTGACGCTGGTCTGCGTGCTGCTCCTGGCCGACCAGGTGCGCCGCGAGGCTCCCGACTCGGTGAAAAAGCTCCGTCGGGCGGGGATCCGCGTGGTCATGATGACGGGGGACAACCGCGATACCGCGCGCTCTATCGCCGAGACCTGCGGGATTCTGGGGCAGGGTGTGGACGCGGTGGTGGATCACGCCGAGCTGGCTTGCATGAGTGACGCTGAGGTGGTGGAGCTGCTTCCCCGCCTGGGCGTGGTCGCCCGCGCCCTCCCCGCCGACAAGAGCCGACTGGTCAAGCTCGCGCAGGATCGGGATCTGGTGGTGGGCATGACGGGGGACGGCATCAACGACGCGCCTGCCCTGAAGCGCGCCGACGTGGGCTTTGCTATGGGGAGCGGTACCCAAGTGGCCAAGGACGCGGGAGATGTCATCATTTTAGACAACAATCTCTCCTCCATCGTCCGCGCGGTACTCTACGGGCGCACCATTTTCAAGTCCATCCGCAAGTTCATCACCCTCCAGCTCACCATGAATCTTTGCGCCGTGGGCGTCACCATGATCTGTCCCTTTTTGGGGGTGGACGCTCCCGTGACGGTGGTGCAGATGCTGTGGATCAACCTCATCATGGACACCTTAGGCGGCTTGGCCTTCGCGGGGGAGGCTCCCCTTCCCTCCTACATGGAGGAAGCCCCCAAGCGGCGGGATGAGCCCATCCTCAACCGTTACATGGTCGGGGAGATTCTATGGCTGGGGAGCTTCACCGTAGGTCTCTGTCTCCTCTTTCTGAAATGCCCCCTCATAGCGGAGCGCTTCCGCACCGCAAGGGATGACATCTACCTTCTGACCGCCTTTTTCGCCCTGTTCATTTTCTCGTCGGTCTTTAACTGCTTCAACGCCCGCACCGACCGACTCAACCTCCTGGCGGGGCTTACCCGCAACAAGGCCTTCTGTCTCATCATGGCGGCGGTGCTGGGGGTACAGATCCTGTTCGTCTACATCGGCGGCGAGGTTCTGCGGACCGAGCCCCTGACCGCGAGAGAGCTGGGGATCACCTTTCTCCTTGCGCTGACGGTATTTCCCGCGGAATTCGCCCGCAAGGTGTGGCGAAGGCTTTCGGGGAAAGAGGAGGGGTATTGAGAGACTTAAATTGGGGTTTAACGGTGAGATACAAAGATACAAGATACGAGATACAAGATATGAAAAAACCTTACGGCGACTTCCGTTTCTATATCTTGTATCTCGTATCGGCCGAGCTTGCTCGGCGCGTATCTTGTATCTCTTCGATAAACCCAAATTTGAAACACAAGGGAAGGCCTCCGTGACCTTCCCTTTTATGATTTCTTTTCGGTTCGATTGTCTTATCGCTTCGCCGTGATCTTCCCGCGGGCTGGGAGGGAGCATCAACAGCCCGGATCCTGCGGGCTGTGATGATGACCCGATCGACGTAAGAGGGGCTTTCAGATGCACCCTATCATATTCCGCTCGGATCAAAAAAGCCGTGCATAATATCACCCCCCATGGGGTTTTTCTTCCAACCAACCCACATCGACGGCAAAAAACGCTCTGGTTGTTGTTTTTTTCCGTTAAAAATCGACAAATATTTAAAAAACGGCTTGCATTTTTCGTGATAATGTGTTACAATATTAATACCATGGATGTATGGAGGAACATTAAACCAATGGACAATTTGAACTTTGACCCGTTAAAGCTGGAAAACCAGCTCTGCTTCCCCCTGTATGCCGCTTCCCGTGAGGTCATCAAGCTCTATAAGCCGTATCTGGACGAGCTGGAGCTTACCTACACCCAGTACATCGCCATGCTCCTTCTCTGGACAAATGAGAGCATGACCGTCAAGGAAATGGGCGACTGCCTGTTTCTGGATTCGGGTACCCTCACCCCTCTGCTCAAGAAGCTGGAGGCCAAAGGCATCATCACCCGCGCCCGCTCCACCAAGGACGAGCGGAACCTCAACGTCACCGCCACCGCGAAGGGTAAGGCTCTTCACGATAAGGCACTCTGTATCCCCGTGGAGATGGGCAAGCACAATCCTCTCTCTCCGGAGGAGACCGTCACCCTCTACCGTCTGCTCTACAAAATGCTGGGCAGAGAGGGACTCAGTAGTCCCGAATGGTTCTTTTTGGGGAATAGTGGATCCTGATCTCCGCAACATGAGAAAACACCCGAAGCGAGTGCCTCGGGTGTATCTTTTTTGGAGGACAACATGTCAGGACTTGACGGTCAAGTCTTGACGGTCAATCCTCGAGGAGAGCCAGAATCGCGTCCTTGGGACGGCCTCCGACGGCGGTGTTGACCACCTCACCGTTTTTCATGACCACCAGCGTGGGGATGCTCTGGATGCCGAACTGCTCAGCCAGCTCACGCTCCTCGTCCACGTCGATCTTAGCGACGACGTACTCGGGGTGCTCCTCGGCGATCTGCTCGATGAAGGGAGCGATCATGCGGCAGGGACCGCACCAGGTGGCGAAAAAGTCCAGAAGGACGGGCTTATCCGAGGCCTTGACCTCGTTGAAATTATCCTTGGTTACGTGGATGAGGGACATAGTGGGACTCCTTTCAATATTGTCATGATGGGTATACGGCAGATACAGACGAGTCTGTATCTGTATTATACCATACTTTTCGGTCTTCGTCTATATCTTGCATGAATTTTTTGTATTTTAACATTTCGGAAATATTTCGGAAGCAAAACGCAAACCAACGGGAGGTATACTGGTGCCATCAACAAAAGAGAGAGGTATCCGTTATGAATCAGAATCCCATCGCTGCCGCCGAAAAGATCCGCGCCCGCTATACCGAGACCCCCAAGACCGACGTAGACGCCCTCCGCGCGCTGGATCGCAGGGTACGCCGTCCCGCCACGGTTCTTGCCTACCTGTTCGGCTCGGTGTCCTCCCTGGTCATGGGCCTGGGGATGTGCTTTTCCATGGACGTGATTCCCGCGGGGAAATACTGCGGTGTCACCGTCTCCGAGGACATGATGATCCCCGGCCTGATCATCGGCACCGTAGGGCTTGCCGCCTGCGCTTTGACCTACCCCCTCTACAGGGGAATCCTGAATGCCCGCCGCCGCAAGTATCGGGGAGAGGTACTGGCACTTTCGGACAAGGTCATGGGAAAATAAGCGATCAGAAAAACAGACCCACGCACCTGCTTCGGTGTCGTGGGTCTGTTTTGTTACGGGGCGGGGATCAGTCTCTGATCTCCACGTTGACCCGCTTGCCGCAGTCGGCGGAGGCTGCCTTGATGACCGTGCGGATGGCCTTGGCGATGCGACCGTGACGGCCGATCACCATGCCCATGTCGTCGGGGGCGACCGTGAGAGTCAGGGTGATGGTATCATCATCCTCCTCGCGAACCACCTTGACTTCATCGGGGCTGTCCACGATGGCGGCAGCGATGTCGTGTAAGGTCGTTTGAAGCTCTGCCATGACTTAACTCCGTTGCGGATCAGTCAATGATGCCGTTCTTCTTGAACAGGGACTTGACGGTCTCGGTGGGCTGAGCACCCTTGAACATCCAATCCTTTGCCTTGTCAGCGTCGATCTTGACCTCGGCGGGGTTGGTCTGGGGGTTGTAGTAGCCGATCTGGTCGATGAAGCGACCGTCGCGGGGGTAGCGGCTGTCGGCAACGACGATGCGGTAGGTGGGAGCCTTCTTGGCGCCGGTTCTGGTGAGTCTGATCTTGACCATGGTTTGTTTCCTCCAAAATAAGTGTTTTTGTTTTCGTTTGACTTACGTTATATGACTTCGTTCCTCAGAACGGAAGCTTCATTTTGCCGAAGCCTCCCCGATTCCGCTTGCCGCCGCTGCGACCCATGTCGGAGAACTGCTTCATGAGCTTTTTGATCTGCTCAAACTGCTTGAGCAGGCGGTTGACTTCCTCAACCGTGGTACCGCTCCCCGCGGCGATCCTCTTCTTGCGGGAGGCGTTGAGAAGCTGCTCGGGACGCTCGCGCTCGGCCTTGGTCATGGACAGGATGATGGCCTGTTGGCGCGCCAGCGCCTTCTCGTCCACCTGCGCGTCCTTGAGCGCGCCGGGCTTCATGCCGGGGATCATGCCCGCGAGCTGGTCGAGATTGCCCATATTCTTGATCTGGTCGAACTGGGCGAGGTAATCGTCCAGGGTGAAGGTAGACTGGCGGATCTTCTGCTCCAGCTCGGCGGCCTTCTTCTCGTCGAACTGCTGCTGAGCCTTATCGATCAGGGTCAGAACGTCGCCCATACCGAGGATACGGCCGGCCATTCGGTCGGGATGGAAGGGCTCGATGGCATCCAGCTTCTCGCCCACACCGATGAACTTGATGGGCTTGCCCGTGACGTAGCGGATGGACAGAGCCGCGCCGCCTCTCGTATCGCCGTCCAGCTTGGTGAGGATGACGCCCGTGATGTCCAGCATCCGGTTGAAGGTGTCGGCCACGTTGACCGATTCCTGACCGATCATGGCATCCACCGTGAGCAGGATCTCGGTGGGGTGCACCGACTCCTTGATGTTGACAAGCTCCGCCATGAGCTCCTCGTCGATCTGCAGGCGACCCGCGGTATCGATAAAGACCATGTCGTAGCCCTTCTGCTCGGCCAGCTTAATGCCTTCGCGGGCGATTCGGACGGGGCTTTCCTTGTCCCCCATCTGGAATACGGGGATGTCCAACCGGGCACCCAGCACCTCGAGCTGCTTGATGGCGGCGGGACGGTACACGTCGCAGGCCACCAGCAGAGGACGCTTGCCCTGCTTTTTGTACATACCGGCCAGCTTGCCCGCGTGGGTGGTCTTACCCGCGCCCTGCAGACCCACCATCATAATGACTGTGGGGGGCTTGGAACTGATCTCCAGCTTGGCCTGAGAGCCGCCCATGAGACGGGTGAGCTCCTCGTTGACAATCTTGACTACCTGCTGACCGGGGAGCAGGGATTCCATGACCTCGGCACCTACGGCGCGCTCGGAGACGATTTTGATAAAATCCTTAACCACCTTGAAGTTCACGTCGGCTTCCAGCAGGGCGAGCTTGATCTCGCGCATACCCGCCTTGACATCGGCTTCGGTCAGGGTTCCCTTATTGCGGAATTTCTTAAAGGCCTGATCCAGCTTTTCGCTGAGACTCTGAAACATTGGTTTTTCCTCCTTTCGACGGAGAGAGGGGGGTGTATATACGGATAAAGGGAATGGTTTACTCCGGCGCAACGGCTCTGCGGATGGCCTCCAGCTCCTCGGTGAGGGCGGGGGGGACGGTGTCTCCCGCAGCGCGGCAGAGGGACAGGGCGGTCTCGGCGCGGGTCTCGGCCTCGGTAAGGCGGCGGCGGAGCCCCAGCTTTTCCTCGTAGAAGAAGAGCTCCTGCTCGGTCTTCTTGATGCTGTCCCGCACGGCCTGACGGGTAATGCCCATCTGCTCGGCAATCTCGGAGAGGGAAAGGTCATCATTATAGTAAAGATCCATGATGTCCCGCTTACGCTCGGGGAGAATATCGCCGTAGAAATCCAGCAGGTAGCCGATCTCCAGATTCTTTTCAAACATAGGAACGCTCCTGCTCGGTACTTGGGTGTAAAGCAATTTGCTTTACACGCGACTCCAAGATTATACCATACATCCGGGGATTTGTCAAGGGATTTTCAAAAGTTTTTTGGGGTTTTTTTATGATTTTTCGGGTGGGAATTTAAGGATTTTGACGGAAGCGGCTACATCGGGACGGTTTTGCGCGCGCAACGGGGTTGCGGTATACGGCGGCTTGACGGCGCATGGGGCGGCCTATGCGCTCCGCAGCGGGCTTCTTTTCGAAGAAAATTAAGATTTTTAATTTAGTAATTAATTTTTTCAATAAATCTATTGACAAAATCAATTTCTCGTGCTATAATGCAACCATCAAGCAACCACAAAATTCCAAAACGGAGGTATACGTATGTATCGCGCGCCTCATAAATGCTGCATCTGCGGGGAAAAGCTGACCGTCACCCGCCTGTCCTGCAAGGGTTGCGGGACGTCCATGGAGGGAACGTTTACGGGCTGCCGCTTCTGTTCCCTGTCCCCCGAGGAGGAGCTGTTCCTGCTCACCTTCATCAAGAATCGGGGGAGCATCAAGGACGTGGAGCGGGAGCTGGGAATCTCCTACCCCACCGTCCGCGCCGCTCTGGACAATCTGATCTCCTCGCTGGGACTGGATTCCACCCCCGCCGCGTCTGGCACACTCGTCGAGGCGCAAAGCGAGACTCCCCGCAAGGGTCGCCGCGGCGATCCCGATACGGCGAAGGCTCGCAAGGACATTCTGAAAATGCTCTCGGAGCACCGCATCACGGCGGACGAGGCGGCGCAGAAGCTGAAGGAGCTGGCGTAAGGAAATTGGGGTTTATGGGGATGCGGCAAAGGGAAACTTCTTGCAAGAAGTTTCCCTCTGGACTCCCTTCAACAACCTTCAAAAAAGCATTAATTATCAATCCTTTTTAAAGGTTTTTGGAGATTCCAAAGGACCCTTTGCAAAAGGTTCTTTGGGGGGGTGGGGGGGCAGGGGCCCCGGCCGATAAACCCAAATTTGAAAGTTTCTTCGCAACCGTTCCCGCATCCACTACACTATATGATTGAACATTAAAAAGGAGTCACGTTATGAAATTCCATTCCTCTCGCGGCGACAGCGTCCGCAAGTATCTCGCCACTCTCTTTCTCGGTCTCTGCGTCATCGCGGTGGGCATCGGGTATCTGGGCAATCTTCTGGACTTTTTCCCTTGGACGGGGTTCACCCTGTTCTTCCCCGGGTGGGGGTTTCTGTTCCTTGTGATCCTCTCGGTGTACCGTCTGATCCGCTCGCCCTTCTCCTGGTTCTGGCCCATTTGCCTGCTGGTCGGAGTTCTGGGTCTGATCTCCCAGCTGGACATCTATCCCATGGATACCCTCATCGCCATTGGGCTGGCGGTGCTGGTGATCCTCATCGGCATCCGCATTATTCTGTCTCCCCTGTTCAAGCGCATCAGAAGGAATCGGATCCGAAGAAAGGTGCGGGAGAATCTGTGTGATAGCGGTATTGTTTTCAGCGACGCCATCGAGACGGAGGGGGACGGCAACGGCAGCTACTCGGTCAGCTTCGGGGATCGCTCCATCCGTCTGGATGAGCAGGACTTCACCGCGGCGACCCTGACCGTGTCCTTCGGTGAGATGAAATTCGATCTGTCTGAGGCGCACATCACCGACTGCGCGGTCATCGATGCCACCTGCTCCTTCGGTGAGCTTTCCATCATAGTTCCCGACTACGCACGGGTGGAGGTCAACAAGAGCGGTGCCTTCTCGGACGTTTCCTGCAAGCATCCCGCCCCCGCGGATGCGAACGCCCCCGTAGTATACGTCAACGCCACCTGCTCCTTCGGAGAGATCGTGGTGAGATAAGGAGGAAAACCATATGGCAACCAAGCTGGAAATACTGAAAATGCTGGAGGCGGGGGAAATCACCCCCGATGAGGCCGAGGCTCTGCTGGACTCCATGGAGGAGGGGGAATCGGGCGCGTCGGCTGAGCCTGACGGGGTTCGGGACGGCGAGGAATCCGACGGCTTTGCGGCGCTTGCGGACCTTGAGGATTTGGCTGATCTTGCAGACCTTGCAGACCTTGCAGACCATGATGACCCCGATAACATGGATGACATGGGCGACATGGGCGACATGGGTGATATGGGCGACATGGGCGACATGGGCGACATGGGTGACATGGATGACACGGCCTACGGCGACATTCTCGGTCATATCCACGGCGATCTGGACGGCGACGTCATGGGGAACATCGGCCCTCTGGCGGTGATTGAGGGGGACCTCAACGGCTCGGTGCACGGTCACATTCTGGGGCGCATTCTGGGCGACGTGAACGGCGACGTGGCGGGGGATATGCGGGGTCGCATCGACGGCGACCTCAACGGCTCGGTGGGCGGTACGGTCGCGGGCACGGTAGCGGGGGATCTCAACGGCGATATCGGCGGCCATATGAGCGGTCGGATCGGCGGAGACCTCAACGGCTCCGTAGGCGGCGGCATTCCCGGCACCGTGGCGGGAGACGTGAACGGCGACGCGGGCGGAAGCCTGTCGGGTAAGATCGCGGGGGATCTCAACGGCAGTCTGGGCGGCAGTCTGGACGGCGTAGTGGCGGGAGACGTGAACGGTGACGTGGCTCAAAGCGTGAACGGCGTGATCTGCGGGGATCTCAACGGCTCGGTCGGTGGGGATCTCAACGGCAAGATCATGGGCGATCTCAACGGAGACGTGGCGGGTAAGCTGCGCGGGAAGGTCTACGGAGAAATTTACGGCACCGTCAACCGTTGATGGGAACATAGAACAAGGGAGCGGCTTTGGGTCGTTCCCTTTTCCCTTCACCGTAACGGCGAAAAACAAATAGGCTTGTAACTGTTCAACCGACCTTTAAATTGGGGTTTGTAGGGCAGGGGCTCTGCCCCTGCACCCCGCTTAAACCCTTCTTGAAAGAAGGGTTTAAGAATCCCAAGAACTTTCAAAAAAGGCTATTTATCAATACTTTTTGAAAGTTCTTGAAAGGAGTCCAGAGGGAAACTTCTTTCAAGAAGTTTCCCTTTGGCGTTCCCCCTCGCCTCCCCGATAAACCCCCATTTGAAGGGCGGCTGAACCGTTCCGTTTCGGGACGACTCCCCCCCTCGCCGCGCGATGAGTCCTTAGAGCTACCCTCCAGTATATGTATGGCACGCGCCGATACAGAACGGACGCGAGCCTCCTGTCCGCGAAGGGCTTACCGTCTCTTTCTTCTGATCCAGATCACGATACCCGCGCTCAGCAGGGCCACGGGGATCAGAACCACGGTGACGGCAAAGATGATCGCCACGGTGGTGTCACTCACATCCAAAGACTCGGTCTGGAGAGACACGGGGGTCAGATTTGCGTAGGGCGAGGTGAAGCTCTCGCTCATGAGTCTCATGGTGGCGGCGTAGAAGTAGTAGTTGCCGCCCTTGCTCCCCTCGGCGGCGGTGTCGGAGAGGGCGTTGGACGAGGCGTACCAGGTCAGGCTCGCGGTCTTGGCGGTGCCGTCGGCGGTGGTGATGCTCTTGGTGGCGGCCACGGCTACGTGGCGCTTGCCCGCCTCGCCGAGAGTGGTGGATTTATCCAAGGACACGGTGACGGCCTTGTCCGAGGTGGTGAACAGAGGAGTCACCGTCACGCCCGCGGGGAGCTTCTCGGCTACGTCAATGGCGTGGCAGTCGGGAAGCAGGGGCTTGAAGCCCCCCGAGGTGACGTAAGCGGTGGCGGCGTGCTGGGTAGAGACGGTGGGCACCAAGGTGTACTGAGAGCCCGAGATAAAGCTGGCATCACCCTCCTGAACCAGACCCTTCTGCGGGGCGAGACCAAAGACGGCTACCACGCTACTCAGGTTGGGGCAGGACTCCACCGCCTCGGGGGCGGTGTTAAGCATGAGGGAGCCACCCTGATTCAGGTAAGCGATGAGCAGAGAAGCCTCGTGGGGGGTGAGGTCGCGGGTGGGCGCGTAGAGAACCAGACAGTTCGCGTCCGCGGGAATGCCGCCCGAGACGGACAGATCCAGCGGCTCGGGAGCCAGATCCATAGTGCCCAGCAGCCCCAACAGGGTCTCGGAGGGGGTCTTGTCCCCAAAGCCCGTCAGGAGGTAGCCGTGGGGGATGTACTCTCTTGTGACGTAATCCATAGCGGCGGTTAGCTGAGCCTCACCGCAGAAGGAGTGGACGGTATTGAACTGGGTGATGTCCTCCACCGGAATGTCCTTCTCCGCCAGAATGTAGGCGATCGCGGTACCGTACTGAGAGCAGGCCGAGGTCAGCCCCGAGGCGGTGAGGGGCCCCAGCAGGTCGGCGGGGATGTACTGGGGATACAGCTTGTAGGCGATGGGAAACAGGAGATTGGTGTAGTAGTAAAGATCCCCCGCGTCAATGACCATGTGTCGGCGGGCGGACTCCACCACGAAGCTGTAGGGGGAGAGGGCAGAGTCGGTGTACTTGGCGGTGAAGGTGGGCTCCTTCAGGGGATCCACGATCTTGACCGTGATATGCTTCCCTGCCTCCTCGTAGCGGGAGAGGAGGAGACGGAGCTGCTGATCCTCCACGCCTCCCTCGCAGAGCCAGTAGACCGTCACGTCCTCGGTCATGCCCGAGACAAGCTTCTCGGTCTCATCGGAGATCTCGGTCATACCCAGACCCGATGCATCGAATTGGGTGATCTTAGCGGGGAGAACATCCACCAAAAGGTTGGCGGCGATCAGAAGCGCCAAGACAATAACGCCCATGATGAAGGTATACGTGCCGATCTTGACAGACCGCTTCATGCGGAACAGCGCGCTGTTGCTCATAGTTGGGTACCTCCGCGAAGGGTTACTCCCACCGCTTCCTGTCGGCTGACCGGACGGTCAAAAAGACAAAAAGCGTGGGGTAGGAAAGGAGCAGCATGATGGATTGGACAGAGAGGGTGCCGAGCTCGCAGAAGGTGGCGAAGTGGGAAAAGGGGGAGATGAACCGCAGGAGCGCGGGGAACACTCCCTCAAAGCTCTGCCGCGCCAGAATGTAGACCACACACAGGGGCACCACGGTCACGGCGGCGGTAACGGCGGTGACGGTGAGGTTATGGGTGGTCAGGAAGGCGATCCCCGCCAGCAGAAGTGCCAACACCACGAAGCCCACGAAGGAGACGATGGCGGTGCGGGGGAGAACGTACGCCAGCACGGGGGAGAAGAGCAGGGCCGCCACGGCCAGCACCCCCAGCACGGCGGCAATCACCAGATTGTCGGTCAGGGAGGACAGGAGCTGGCAGACGGCAATGAGAGCCGCCCCCAAAAGCAGGTAGAACAGGATAGCGAGGTAGGCCATCCCATAGTTGACGGTACCAAACACCCCCAAAAGCAGGGGGTAGGCGCAGAGAACTACGCAGGGAATGGCGTAGACCGTCAGCATGGCGAAATACTTCCCCAGCACCACCGAGGAGGTCCTCATGGGGAGGGAGAGGTAGAACATATCGGTCTTGTTGTGTCTGTCCTCGGCCATGGAGCGCATACACAGAATGGGGATCAGAAGCAGAAGGACGTACTGGCTGTCCGAGAGCGTCAGCTCGAACTCGGGCATCCCGTCGTAGAGGTTGTTCCGGAACGTAATGAAGCCGGTAAAGAGCAGGAAAACGCCCATGAACAGCCAGCCGTAGACGTTATTCATGTAGGCGCGCAGCTCGCGCTTGTAGACGGCAGACATCAGTCGCTTTCCTCCTCACTCTTGGATTTTTTGGCGGTCAGGGAGAGGAAGATCTCCTCCAGGGACTGCTCCACCGTCTCGGTGGAGAGGACGGCGTAGCGCCGCTCGGCCATGGCGAAGAAGATCTCGTCCCGCAGGTCGGTCTCGGTGGCGGTGGTGACCTGCAGGGTGACGGTGCCGTCAGCCTCGCTCTCGGAGAGCTTGGTTACGGTATTGACTCCCTCGATGGACGTCAGCACCCCTCTCGCCCCCGCCTCGTCGGCCTTGACCGTCATGCGGAGGGTGGTCTCGGGGTTCATGCGAGCCTCAAGCTCGGCCATATCGTCATCGGCCACCACGTGACCCTCCGAAAGAATGATGACGTGGTCGCACAGCTCGGCGATCTCCGAGAGGATATGGCTGGAGATAATGACGGTGAGCTTCTCGCCCAGCCTGCGGATGAGGGCTCTCACCTCGGTGAGCTGCTGGGGATCCAGACCCACCGTGGGCTCGTCCAGAATGATGATGTCGGGAGAACCCAGAATCGCCTGCGCGATGCCCACCCGCTGGCGGTAGCCCTTGGACAGATTGCGGATGAGGCGATCCTTCACCCCGTAAATATCCGTAACCTGCATGGCCTCCTTGACCTGACGGTCGATAAGGTCATCGGACACCCCTTTCGCCTCGGCCACAAAGGTGAGGTACTCGGCGGGGGTCATATCACCGAACAGGGGGGGCTGCTCGGGGAGGTAGCCGATCTGACGCTTGGCCTCGATGGGTCGGTCGCAAATATCGTAGCCGTTGATGAGAACCGTACCCTCGGTGGGGGAGAGGCATCCCGTCATGATGTTCATGGTGGTGGATTTACCCGCGCCGTTGGGGCCCAGAAGCCCGTAGATACGGCCGTTGCGAATCTTGAAGCTGACGTTCTCCACGGCGGTCTTTTCGCCGTAGACCTTGGTCAGATTTTGTACTTCGATCAAGTGCTTTTCCTCCGTTTCGGTGGATTACGGTTCGCCGCGCATAGGGGCGGCTGCGGTTACTTATATTATATAACAGAACTGTATGAGTGTCAAGGGGACGGGCGGTTTTTCGGCGTTCTGCGAAAAAAATTTACAGGGTAGGACTGTTTGGGGTACGCATCCGCCCGCTCGCCCGAGCCCCGCCGCCGCCGCCATCCCCCAACAAATCTTCGCAAACTTGGGATAAATCCCCGCTGACGCATTGACAAACCGAGTGATTTGTGATATAATCACAATGAACAGTTATATTTACTGAAAGGATTCAGGACAAATGCCAACAAAATCGGTCAAAATTACCGAAAAAGAGACGTTTACCCCTAACGCCGAATCGCGTGCTTCTCATACGGACAGCCCCGCGCCCCTTCGCCTGCCCCTCGACGAGTTCCTCTTCCACGAGGGCACCGCCCGCCATGCCTACACCTACCTCGGCGCTCATGCCGAGATCGGCGAGGACGGAGGCGAGCGGGTGGTCTTTCGCGTCTGGGCTCCCCACGCACAGGCCGTGTCGGTGGTGGGCTCCTTCACCGACTGGGATCAGGGGATCCCCATGACCCGCGCCACGGAGGGCGGCATCTTTATGCTGGCTCTCGAGGGGCACAGAGTTCCCGACGGGTCTGTCTACAAATACCGTATCACCGCCGCCGACGGGCGGGTGCTGCTCCACGCCGACCCCTACGGCCGCGCCATGGAGTGCCCCCCTGAGACCGCCACCCGCTTCTTCCGTGAAAAGCCCTTCAAATGGCACGATCGCGGCTGGCTCCGTCAGCGTAAAAAGCGGGCGGGAGACGGGCGCAGATACCCCATGAACATCTACGAGGTTCACGCGGGCTCCTGGAAGTACGGCGCGGACGGAAATCCCCTTTCCTACCGTCAGCTTGCGGACGAGCTGGCTCCCTACCTCAAGCAGATGGGCTATACCCACGTGGAGCTGCTCCCCGTCATGGAGCATCCCTACGGGGGGTCCTGGGGTTATCAGGTCTGCGGCTACTACGCCCCCACCGCCCGCTTTGGCGACCCCGATGACTTCCGCGCCTTCGTGGACATCATGCACAACGCGGGGATCGGTGTCATTCTGGACTGGGTTCCCGCCCACTTCCCCAAGGACGCCCACGGTCTGTACCGCTTTGACGGTGAGCCTCTCTACGAGTACACCGACCCCACCAGACAGGAAAACCGCGGCTGGGGCACCTGCTGCTTCGACGTGGGCCGCAACGAGGTCATTTCCTTCCTCCTCTCCAACGCCTACTACTGGGTGGAGGAGTTCCACGCCGACGGACTCCGCGTGGATGCCGTGGCCTCCATGCTCTACCTCAACTACGACCGCGCCGAGGGAGAGTGGAAGCCCAACCGCTTTGGCGACTATCGGAATCTGGAATCGGTGGCCTTCTTCCGCAGGCTGAACGGGAGTCTCCGAGAGGATCACCCCGACGTTATGACCATCGCCGAGGAATCCACCATGTGGCCTCACATCACCGACTTTACCGAGGAGGGTCTGGGCTTCACCTACAAGTGGAACATGGGCTGGATGAACGATACCCTTCGTTATGTCAAGGAGGATCCCATCTTCCGCCGCTACCACCACGGTCTCCTGACCCACATCCCCTCCTACGCCTTCATCGAGAATTACGTCCTCCCCATCTCCCACGATGAGGTGGTGCATCTCAAAAAATCCTTCCTGGACAAGATGCAGGGGGACTACTGGCAGAAGTTCGCGGGAGATCGCGTCTTTGCCGCCTGGATGATGACCCACCCCGGGGCCAAGCTCTGGTTCATGGGCTGTGAGATCGGTCAGTTCTCCGAGTGGAGCGAGATGCGGCAGCTTGACTGGCATCTTCTGGATCACGAATACCATGCAAAGCTCCAGCACTACTACGCCGCCTTGAACAATTTCTACCTCACCACCCCCGCCCTCTGGGACGAGTTCACCGAGGAGCGGGAAAGGTCCTTCCAGTGGCTGGAAAAGTACGATGCCGACCGCTCGGTTATCGCCTTCCGTCGGGTATCCCGCGAGGGGCGGGACGTGACCGTGGTGCTCAATTTCACCCCCATGACCCACACCGATCACCCCATGAACGTCCCCCTGCCCGGAAAGTATCGCGAGGTATTCAACTCGGATGCCGCGGAATTCGGCGGCAGCGGAGTCGTCAACGCCGGCGTGATGGAGGCCTTCCCCGTGGAGGGGAACTTCCTGCACAAGGTGCGCATGAACGTCCCGCCCTTGGGGTGCGTGATCCTGGAGCGAATTAACGAGGACGGAGAGTAATCTTCAGATACACGTTACAAGATACAAAGATACAAGATAGACAGAAGCCATAGCATATCTTGTATCTTGTATCTGCCGAGCCTGCTCGGCCGTATCTTGTATCTCAAAAATCCCCAAGGGGTTGAAAATATGTAAAATTATGCGGTTTGACCGCAATCATAAAAGGAGGCGCTACCATGATCTTCAGAAAGAAAGAGTGCGTGGCGATGCTGCTGGCCGGCGGTCAGGGCTCCCGTCTGTACGCGCTCACCAAGAAAGTCGCCAAGCCCGCCGTGCGCTTCGGCGGCAAGTACCGCATCATTGATTTTCCGCTGTCCAACTGCGTGAACTCGGGCATTGACACCGTGGGCGTGCTGACCCAGTACCAGCCTCTGGTGCTCAACGAGTACATCGGGAACGGTCTGCCTTGGGATCTGGACCGCTCCTTCGGCGGTGTGAAGATCCTGCCCCCCTATCAGGGTCAGAAGAGCGCCGACTGGTACAAGGGTACCGCCAACGCCATCTACCAGAATCTCGCCTTCATCAACCGCTACGACGCCGACTACGTCCTCATCCTCTCGGGCGACCACATCTACAAGATGGACTACGCCAAGATGCTGAGCTTCCACAAGCAGAAGGGCGCGGACTGCACCATCGCCGTCATTGACGTGCCCATCGAGGAGGCAAGCCGCTTCGGTATCATGAGCACCAATCCCGACGGCTCCATCTACAAGTTCTCCGAAAAGCCCAAGAACCCCGACAGCACCAACGCGTCCATGGGTATCTACATATTCAACCGCAGAAAGCTCTGCGACTACCTCATCAACGACGAGGCCGATCCCGCCTCCTCCAACGATTTCGGTAAGAACATCATTCCCAGCATGCTGGCCGCCGGCGAGAAGATGTTCGCCTACCCCTTTGAGGGCTACTGGAAGGATGTGGGCACCATCTCCTCTCTGTGGGAGGCCAACATGGATCTTCTGGGCGATCAGCCCGTTCTGGATCTGTCGGGTAACGATTGGCGCATCTTCGCCCGTCACTCGGCATCGGCTCCCCAGTTCGTGGGCGCGCGGGCTTCCATTGAGAACTGCTACATCACCGAGGGCTGTGAGATCTACGGCACCGTCAAGAACTCCGTCATAGGCCCCGGTGTCAAGGTCATGGCGGGTGCCTACGTGGAGGACTGCGTCCTCATGGGTGACTGCGTGATTGAGACGGGCGCGACGGTTCAGTACGCCATCATTGACACGGACGTGACCGTGGGCGCGGGCGCTGCCGTGGGCGCTCCCCGAAGCACGGGCGCGGAGATCGCCGTGGTCGGCGAGGGCATTACCATCGCGGCAGACGCTACGGTCGAGCCCGGTGCCATGCTGTCTGAGTAAAGGAGGACGAGAACATGACCGCAGCAGGATTGATTTTTGCGAATATTCATGACCAGAGCATCCCCGAGCTGACCCGCGTGCGCTCCATGGCCTCGGTGCCCTTTGGCTGCCGCTACCGCCTTATTGACTTCACCCTGTCCAACATGGTGAATTCGGGCATCAACCGCATCGGGCTCATCACCCACTACAACTATCAGTCCCTCCTCGACCATATCGGTACGGGTAAGGACTGGGATCTGGCTCGCCGCTCGGGCGGTATCAAGCTGATCCCCCCCAACATCACCGCCTACGATCAAGCGACCTCGGGTAAGACCCCAAACCACCGTCTGGAGGCACTGTTCGGCGCGAAGGACTTCATCCTCCGCTGCAACGAGGACTACTTCGTGCTGTCGGACTGCGACATCATCTGCAACATCGACCTCTCCGAGGTCATCGAGGCTCACGCCGCGTCAAAGGCGGACATTACCTTCGTCACCAAGCGGGTGGATGCCGCCACCATGCATGTAGCCGAGCAGGTCTCCATCATCGCCGCCGATGAGAACGGTGTTGTCACCGACTTCACCCGCGCGCAGCCCTCCGAGGGGATGGTGAACCTCTACACCAATATCATGATCGTCAGCCGCGAGTACCTTCTGACGGTTCTGGCCAACGCCGCCGCCCATGGCCACCGCTCCTTCTTCGCCGACGTGATCGTTCCCTCCCTCAAGAGCGGCACCTTCCGCGCCTACGAGTACGACGGCTGGTACGCCTACATCGGTTCTCTGGAGGGCTACTTCGCCTCCTCCATGGACATGCTGACCCAGGAGGCGCGGGAGGGTCTGTTCGCCGTCAAGAACCGCCCCGTGCTGACCAAGGTTCGCAACTCCGCCCCCACCAAGTACAAGGAGGGCGCGGACGTGAAGAATTCCTTCATCGCCGACGGCTGTGTCATCGAGGGCACGGTGGAGAACTCCATCCTGTTCCGCGGTGTCAAGGTGGGCAAGGGGACCGTGGTCAGAAACTCCATCCTTTTGCAGGACACCTACACAGGCTCCGACGTGACGCTCAACTGCGTCATCACCGACAAGGACGTCACCATCCGCGACGGCCGCCACCTGTCGGGACACCAGACCATGCCCTTCTTCGTGGGCAAGGGCGGTAAGGTCTGATAACCCGCCATTCCCCGCGCAAATTGCGCGGGGAATGGCTAAATGCAAAATGCAAAATGCAACATGCAAAATCGGGAAACGGTGCGCGGCAGCATCACAACCCGCGGTTACGTCATATCTGTTCAAAGGACAGGAGCTTTTCGGGAATCCGTATGCAATTATGATACCATAGAATGGGCTTTCGCCCAAGCGAAAGACTTCATTCGCTCTTGATTTTGCATTTTGCATTTTGCATTCCATTTCATTTTTCGGAGGATACATATATGTCTGAACAGCTTTCCCCCAAGAAGATCCTCTTCGTCGGCGCGGAGGTCATGCCCTTCGCCGCCACGGGCGGTTTGGGTGACGTCATGGGCTCTCTGCCCGCGGCACTGCGCGCCAAGTACGGCGAGGATGCCGACGTTCGGGTCATCTGCCCTCTGTACGATAAGATTCCCGCCGCCACCGCGGAGTCCATGAGAACCGAGACCGTCTTTGAGCTCAAGCTCTCCTGGCGCAGCCTGTACTGCGGCATCCGCTCCCTTATCAAGGACAACGTCACCTTCTACTTCGTGGACAACGAATACTACTTCAAGAGAGGCACTCTGTACGGTCATTTCGATGACGGCGAGAGGTACGCCTTCTTCTGCCGCGCCGTGCTGGAGATGATGGAGAGGCTGGACTACTATCCCGACGTTCTCCACGCCAACGACTGGCAGTCCGCCCTGTCGGTGGTCTACCTCAGGACCGACTACCGCCACCGCAACGAGAAGTACGCCGCCATCAAGACGGTGTTCACCATCCACAACATCGAGTATCAGGGGCAGTATGACTTCTCCATTCTCCAGGACGTTTTCGGCATCAGCCCCGAGCACTACACCCTCATGGCCTACGATGGCTGCATCAATCTGGCCAAGGCCGCCGTGGAGTGCGCCGACCGCGTCACCACCGTCTCCCCCACCTACGCCCAGGAGATCATGACCCCCACCTACTCCCACCGCCTCCACTTCATTCTGGCGCGCCACAGCCGCAAGGTCAGCGGCATCCTGAACGGTATCGATCAGGTCTACTACAACCCCGCCGCCGACTCTGAGATCCCCTTCCCCTTCACTCCCGAGGACACTACGGGCAAGACCCGTGACAAGCTGGCCTTCCAGCGGGAGTACGGTCTCCCCGAGGACGAGCGCGCCCCCATCATGGCGGTCATTTCCCGCCTCGCCGCCCACAAGGGCGTGGACATCATCGCGGGTATGCTCCGTCACGTGCTGGAGATCCACCCCAAGGCGCAGTTCGTGGTGCTGGGTACCGGCGAGGGGCAGTACGAGAGCTACTTCCGTCAGTTGGAGCAGGAATTCCCCGAGCGAGTCCGCGCCTTTATCACCTACAACCGCGCCCTGTCCAAGAAGATCTACGCCGCCGCCGACATCTTCCTCATGCCCTCCAGGTCCGAGCCCTGCGGTCTTTCCCAGATGATCGCCTGCCGCTACGGCGCGGTTCCCGTAGTGCGTGAGACGGGCGGCCTGTATGACTCCATCAAGCCCTACTATGAGGACGCGAACGGCCCCCACGGCAACGGCTTCACCTTCGCCAACTACGAGGCCTCCGAGCTGGAAGAGCGCACCTGCGCCGCTCTGGACCTCTACGAGCGCGAGCCCGAGAAGTTCGCCGCCCTGCGCTACCGCGCCCTGACCTCTGATTTCTCCTGGGATGCTTCCGCCGAGAAGTATATGGAGATGTATCAGAATATGTGAGAGAACGAGGGGCTCTGCCCCTGTCCCCCGCCTAAGAACCCTTTTGCAAAGGGTTCTTAGGAATCTCCGAAAACCTTCAAAACAAGAAAACCTACCGACGAAAGATCGGTAGGTTTTTGTGTAGAATATGATGGTTTCAAATTTGGGTTTATCGCTGAGCACAGCTCAGCAGAGAGATACGAGATACGCGCCGAGCAAGCCTGAGCAAAGCTCGGCAGATACAAGATATAGAAACGGAAGTCGCCGTAAAGGTTTTTACATATCTTGTATCTCGTATCTTGTATCTTACCTCTAAACCCCAATTTGACAATATCCCCCCCAAAAAACCAAAGCACCGCCCGAAAGCGATGCTCCGAGCGATGCTCCGAGCGATGCTCTGTACGAATATGATTGATTTATCGCAGAATACAGAAGCTATCCTCCCCCAGCGTCAGCACGCCGTCGGCGTAGGATACCTCGCCGCAGGAGTAGGCGATCTTCCCTGACCCTTGGACGGGGACAGTCACCCCACCCTCGCCGCGGTGGACGGCGATCACAACGCGGTCGCTTCCATCTTGGGCGGTTCTCTCATAGGCGATGTGAGTCGCGCCGTGATGGAGGATGCGGAAATCGCCGCCGTGGAAGGCGGGGGACTTGCGAAGCTCCCCGAGGGCGCGGTAGTGGGTCAGCAGGTCTGCGCGGGTGGGATTGTTCAGATCATGCCACGGGAAGGGGAAGCGGCAGAAGGGATCGTGGTAGCCCTCCATGCCCACCTCGTCGCCGTAGTAGACCGAGGGGATGCCGAATACCGTGAATTGCAGGGTGGAGGCCAGCTTGAGGAGGCGGGCGGCCCTCTCCCGCTTTTCGGGAGAGAGATGGGCGGTGGCCAGCGCGTCGTTGGGGCGGTCGTAGTCCGCGGGGTTCGAGCCGAGAACGGTGAGGATACGCTCGGTATCGTGGGTGCCGATGAGGTTCATGAGGGCATCCGAGACGCTTCTGGGGTAGGAGGCGTAAATTTCCGTGAGGGTGTGGTAGAGCATCTCGGCGTCGCCGTCGCGGACAAAGGCAAGAATGCCCGAGCGAACGGGGTAGTTCATGACGCTGTCCAACTGCCCCCCCTGGAGGTAGCGGCGGCGGTTGCCGTAGGCGATCTTCTCGGCGGCGTTCTCCCAGACCTCGCCGATGATAACGGCTTGCCCTTCGGGACGGTCATCGGAGGCGGCTTTCACCGACACCCGCAGCTCGTCCAGAAACTCGTCGCAGAGCTCGTCGGCCACGTCCAGCCGCCAGCCGCCGATGCCCTTTTTCACGTAGTGGGCGCAAACGCCGTTCGCTCCCGTGAAGTAGCGGCGGCAAGCTTCGGTTCCGTGGTTGAGCTTGGGGAGGATGGAAATACCCCACCATGACTCGTACTCATGGGGGAATTTGCGGAAGTGGAACCAGCCGTGATAGGGGGAATCCTCGGCCTGCGCCGCGCCCACGGTGGGGTAGAGCCCGTAGCGGTTGAAGTAGCGGCTGTCGTCCCCCGTGTGATTGAAAACTCCGTCGAGGATGATCTTCATGCCGTAGTCATTGGCCTTGGCGATGAGATTGTCCAGAGCTGCCTCGCCGCCAAAGCCCCCGTCCACGGTCATATAGTCGCCCGTATCGTACTTATGGTTGGAGTAGGCCTCAAAGATGGGACTGAGGTAGATGACCTTGACCCCCAGGGAGGCGAGGTAGTCCAGCTTCTCTGCCACACCCCAGAGGTTGCCGCCGAAGTGGATATGGTTGGTGAGGTGCGCGCCGGGGTAGGCGGGGTACTGGGGAATCCCGCCCGCCCAGTTGGGGTTGATCTCGGGGGCGCGGGCACCCGTACGGCGGTGGATCTCACCCTCGCCCTTACAGAAGCGATCCACGAAAACGTGGTACATGACCCCCTCCCCGAACCAGGCAGGGACGGTATAGTCGGTCTCATAGACCAGCAGACGGAAGGCCGCTCCGTCGCGGGGGGTGAGGTTAAAGTCCACGTTGTTGACGCTGTCGGTGAACAGGGTATCGGCATGGCGAACGAACAGAAGGCGGTAGTAGAACAGACCCGAGGGGGTGTTTCCGCAAAGGGCGGCGGTGTCCAGGGTCAGCTCGTAGGTATCGGTCAGGGTGGTCACGTCCTCGGAAACAAACTCAAAAGGAGTGTCGGCAGCGGTACAGCCGTCGCGGTTGAGGCGGAGGACGATGGCAGACGCGCCAAGGGTGCGGGGGCAGGTGACGGTGAGGCGGATCATCTCGCCCTTCGGGAACGCGCCGAGGCAGGTCACGTCAAGGCCGTCGGCGGTGTACTTACGGAAGGTCACGGTCATGGGAGAGTCGAGGGGGAGTCTGGGAAGCATATCGAAAGGTTCCTTTCGGGAAAGTGGGGGATTCAGACTTGGGTTTATATGGATGCGCCAAAGGGAAACTTCTTGAAAGCCTCCTCGCTTCGCTCGGCGTTTCCCTCTGGACTCCCTTCAAGAACCTTTAAAAAAGCATTGATAAATAATACTTTTTTTGAAAGTTCTTGGGATTCTTAAACCCTTCGCAAACTTCGCCGAAGGCGAATTTGCACCGAGCGAAAGCGAGGAGGCTTTCAAGAAGGGTTTAAG
>JAZNUO010000116.1:0-4494 GCA_045592305.1 Eubacteriales bacterium
TCAGCCCATTTGCCCACCGGCAAATGGGCACGCAGATCAGGCGAAAGGATCCGTAAGGAAAGTACCGTGGGTACTTTCCTTGCGTGGCGCTCTTTTGGTACTTTTCTCTCGACAGGGAGAGAAAAGTACATAGAGTCTATCGCGCCGACAAGCCCAAATTTGAACAAATTCCTACTTCAAATATGAACAATAAATAATTTTGTAAAAATTCTTCAATACCTATGGAATTTTTTCGAAAAGTATGATATAATGAATAGAAAACTATACTCGGGTACCAGTATCATCACGGGAAACACCGAGTTTTACCATATTCTGTCAGCTTTTTTGCTCTGCTGACCGTGCTTTTGAAAGGATTCCCATCAGTTATGTCCAAGTATATTGAAAAAGCCGAAAATCAGACCCTGCCTCTTGTGGTTCTGCGGGGGGTGGTGGCCTTCCCCGGGATGACTGTGAATTGCGACGTTCGTAAGGACAGCTTCAAGTCTCCCGCCGCCGCTCAGTCTGCCGCTACGGGCGGTGAGCTGGTGGTGCTGGCCTCCCTCCTCGACATCTCCGAGCCCGACAGCGGCGAGGCCGACATCAAGAAGCTCTGCCCCGTGGGCACCGTAGCCCGCATCAAGCAGCTCGTCCGTACCCCCGACGGCGACACCCGCCTCATTGCCGAGGGTCTTTGCCGCGCTCAACTGGGCTCCATCATCGAGCTGGGGAAATTCACCGTCGCCAACGTCATCTCAAAGACCGTTGTCACCGATGACAACGGCGGTCTGGAGGGCGAGGCCTACCTCCGCGAGGCGAGCAAGGTGCTCCAAGGCGTGATACGGTTCATTCCCGCCGTGGCCGATGACATTCTGACCCACGTGTCCACCATCAAGAACCCCGGTCTCTACGCCGATTTCGTTGCCGCCAACATCCTCACCCGCTATGAGGACAAGCAGGCCATTCTGGAGTGCTTTGAGCCGATGGTGCGCATCGATACCCTCATTCTTATCCTGAAGCACGAGGGGGAGCTCCTCGCCACCGAAAGCGAGATCAACCGCCGTGTCCGCGCCCGCATCAACCGCAATCAGCGGGAGTATTACCTCCGCGAGGAGATGAAGGTCATTCAGGACGAGCTGGGTGACGGCGGAAGCGACCCCGACGAGTTCTATACCCGTATTCTGGAGGCGCGCCTCCCCGAGGAGATCGAGGAAAAGCTTCTCAAGGAGAACGCCAAGCTTGCCCGCCTGCCCTTTGGCTCGGCAGAGTCCTCAGTGATCACGGGCTATCTGGAGACCTGTCTCGAGCTGCCCTGGACAAAGTCCACCCGCGACCGCGTGGACGTAGCCGCCGCGAGAAAGGTACTGGACGCTGACCACGACGGCATGGAGAAGGTAAAGGAGAGGATTCTGGAGTTCCTCGCGGTCAAGCAGATCGCCCCTGAGCTGAAGAACCAGATCATCTGTCTCGTGGGCCCTCCCGGTGTGGGTAAGACCTCCATCGCCGCCTCCATCGCCCGCGCCATGAAGCGCAAGTACGTCCGCGTGTCTCTGGGCGGCGTGCGGGATGAGTCCGACATCCGCGGTCACAGAAAGACCTACATCGGTGCTATGCCCGGCCGTATCGTGACGGCGCTGACTCAGGCGGGTGTTCGCAATCCCCTTATGCTCTTGGACGAGATCGACAAGCTCACCCGCGACGCCCATGGCGATCCCTCCTCGGCCCTTCTGGAGGTGCTGGACCCCGAGCAGAACAAGTATTTTCGCGACCACTTCGTGGAGCTGCCCTTCGACCTCTCGGATACCCTCTTCATCTGCACCGCAAACAGTCTGGATACGGTGCCCAAGCCTCTGCTCGACCGCATGGAGGTCATTCAGCTTCCCTCCTACACCAAGAACGAGAAGATCTCCATCGCCATGAACCATCTGGTTCCCAAGCAGCTCAAGAAGCACGGTCTGACCAAGCGCACACTGAGGATCACCGAGGGCGCGGTGGGAGAGATCATCGACTACTACACCCGTGAGGCGGGCGTGCGTAATCTGGAGCGATCCGTCGCCGCTCTCTGCCGCAAGGCTGCCAAGAGACTGGTGGAGGAGGAGAATACCAGGCGTATTACCGTGGATGCCGCTGATGTCAAGACCTATCTGGGTGCCCGCAAGCTCCTGCCCGAGCGCATCTCCGTCGAGGACGAGGTGGGCGTGGTCAACGGTCTGGCCTACACCGAGGTAGGGGGCGATATGCTCCGCGTGGAGGTGGCGGTTCTGGACGGCACGGGCAAGCTGGAGCTGACCGGCTCTCTGGGTGACGTTATGAAGGAATCGGCTCACGCCGCTCTGACCTTCGTGAGAAGCGTCGCGACTCAGTACAATATTCCCACCGACTTCTACCAGAAGAAGGATATTCACATTCACGTTCCCGAGGGCGCGGTGCCCAAGGACGGTCCCTCGGCGGGTGTCACCATGACCACCGCTCTGGTGTCGGCTTTAGCGGGGATTCCCGTTCGCCGCGACATCGCCATGACGGGGGAGGTCACTCTCCGCGGTAACGTCCTCGCCATCGGCGGCTTGAAGGAAAAGACCATGGCCGCCTATGCCGCCGGGATCACCGCGGTCTGCATTCCCGCCGATAACATGGGGGATTTGGACGAGATCGATCCCACCGTCCGCGAGAACCTGACCTTCATTCCCTGCCGCAAGGCATCCGAGGTGCTGACCGCTGCGCTGGTGCTGCCCGAGGTCAAGGCAACCGTGAAGTCTCCCGCCGCCGCGCCCGAGGTGCTTCTCACCCCCGAGGTGACGGTGCGCCCCACGGCAAATCTGTAAAACGGCATTGAATATCTGACCTTTGTGAGATACAAAGATACAAGATACTAAAGATACAAGATAAGTTGATCCATATCCTGTATCTTGTATCTGCCGAGCGTCGCTCGGCGTGTATCTTGTATCTGAAAAGAGTCCTTTGCCCCCGCTCCACTCTGTACCATATAAGGAGGGCCTTTTCATGGCATCCCCCATCAATCTCCAAAATGTCAACCTCCGCATGACCGCGGGGGAGATCCGTCAGTTCCCCTCTGACCCCATTCCCCAGATCGCCCTGTCGGGGCGGTCGAACGTGGGCAAGAGCTCGCTGATCAATACGCTCCTTGGGCGCAAGTCTCTGGCGCGGGTGAGCTCGGCTCCGGGTAAGACCATCACCATCAACTTCTACGAGATCGACAAGAAGATTTTTCTCGTCGACCTCCCCGGCTACGGCTTTGCCAAGCGCCCCAAGGAGGATCAGGTCAAGTGGCAGATGCTGACCGACGGGTTCTTCACCAAAAACCCCAACATTGACCGCCTCGCCGCTGTGGCCCAGCTTGTGGACAGCCGCATCGGGCTGACCGACGATGACCGCGCCATGGTGGACTACCTCCGCGCTGCGGGGATCCCCTATTTCGTCATCGCCACCAAGGTGGACAAGCTGAACGCCACCGAACGAAAGAACAATCTGGCCGCCATCGCCGCCGATCCCGCGCTGGACGGGGACACCGTGATCATTCCCTTCTCCTCTCTCAAAAACGAGGGGCGGGACGAAGTGCTCAAGCAGATCGGTATAATGACGGGCATCCGTATGAGCAAGTAAAACCATCTTCTACATCGTTTTTCACTCCTCCACCGCCTGCGGGCGGAGCCCCCTCAAAGAGGGAGCCTTGGGCGCGGAGAAACGGCTCCCTCCCCGAGGGAGCTCCCGCGAAGCGGGTGAGGGAGTCTATTCCTTGAACAGTCCCCCCGTCTTGGAGTTTCGCAAGGAGTAACCATGAATCTTCTGTACAACCATTTATCCGTCAATTCCGACGGCCACCTCGCTATCGGCGGGCTGGATACCCTGGAGCTCGCGCGTGAGTTCGGCACCCCCGCCTACGTCATCAGCGACAACGGCAGATCGGTTAACATGCGCAAGTCGGCCTCCAAGAGCGCTGCCGTGCTCGTGCAGCTGGCCGTGGGCACGCAGGTCTCGATCCTGTCCCAGAGCGGCGACTGGTATAAGGTTCAATATGGTACAAGCGTTGGCTACATGATGACCAGCTACCTGTCCTACCTTGACCCCAACGCCACGCCGTCCACCTACACGGCGTATGTCACGAGCAGCGATGGCAAGTCCGTCAACGTCCGCGAGGGCGCGAGCAAGCAGGCTGGCATCATCGTGTCCCTGCCGGTCAACACGGCGCTGCTTGTGGTCGGTCGCTGGAACGATACCTGGACGAAGGTCATCGTTGACGGCGAGACGGGCTTCATCATGACGAAGTACCTGACCACCACCTCGCCGACTCAGCCGAAGGTGATCACCTCCGTGGCGCTGAACAGCACTTCGCCCGCGGTGGGCGATATCCTCGCCCCGATCGTCCTGCCCAGCGGCGCGACGGTGACCTATGCGTGGTATGACAGCAACAGCTCGCTGATTTCCACGAGCCCGCTGTACACCGTCGCCGCGACGGATGTGGGCAAAAGCATCTATCTGGTCGTGACCGGCGTGGGTTCT
>JAZNUO010000117.1:0-4033 GCA_045592305.1 Eubacteriales bacterium
TTGGCGACCCTACGCGCAATCAGACTCTTTCGCCCCCTTTGTGGGCGAAAGAGTCGCGCAGATCAGGTGGTGGGTTTCTTAAGGGAGGCACCGTGGGTGACTCCCTTACGTGGCGATTCTTTTGGTACTTTTCTTTCGCCACGGAAAGAAAAGTACATATACAAAACTCTTCGATAAACCCAAATTTGATGTATTCTGCAATCGACTATTTGGAAATTTGAATTTGTCGGGGCATGCGAAAACGAGAAAATCAGATAAGAAAACACAGAAACGACAGCTTGTCCCGCCACCGATTCAGCCCCCTCACCCTTCCTCTCTCCGCAAAAGCCCCCGCAGGGGATTTTCGGTGAGATCGGGTATGCCGAGGAGAACGAAATCCTCCTCCAGCGCCTCCCTCGCCCGCGCGAGATAGGCCTCGGCCTCAGGGGTGCAGGGAATGAGGACGGGGATCCCCGCCGAGCGTCCCCGCTCCTTGGCAAAGGCCAGCAGATGCCGCGTAACCGCGCCGCTGTTTTTCTCGGTGAGAGGGAGGGAAGCCAACCGCTTGGCGTAGATGGAAAGCAGGGGATGCCACCCGTGACCCAGCCACCGCACCGTGAGACCGTAGCGGACGTAGAGCTCCATGGCGGTTTTCCCCGCCAATCCTCCGCCCCCCAGGAGAACGGGCACCGCCGTTCCGTACAAATACCGCTCGTCCATGTCCTCACCTCCCTTGACTCTCCTCTTATTATACCACAGATTCTCCCGTTTGTCACCCGAAAACCAACCGAAAAAGAAGAAAATCTCAAGTTTTTCGCCAAATTCTCGGAATCCCTTGCCAAAAAGCCGAAAGTGTAGTATAATGGTCTCATTCCCAAAGAGAGGTACTCACCGTGAAGAAAGACATCCTATACCGACTCTTTTCCCATATTCCCACGCTGGAGACCGACCGACTCATCCTGCGGGGAATGAGGGTCTCCGACGCTGCGGATATGTACGCCTACGCCAAACGCCCCTCTGTCACCGAATACCTGACGTGGAATCCCCACGCAAGCCTCGACGAAACCCGCGAATACCTGACCTACGTAGGACAACGCTACCGCACGGGGGATTTTTTCGACTGGTCGGTTGTGGATCGGGCAAGCGGGCGCATGATCGGTACCTGTGGCTTTACCTCCTTCAACTGCTCCGCCGACTCCGCCGAGATCGGCTATGTCCTGAACCCCGAGTATCAGGGACAGGGACTGGCCACCGAGGCCGTCCGCCGCGTGCTGACCTTTGGGTTTGAGGAGCTGGAGCTTCACCGCATCGAAGCCCGCTTTATGGAGGGCAACACCGCCTCCCTGCGCCTCATGGAGCGAGTGGGCATGACCTTTGAGGGGTATGCCAGAGAGTCCATGCGGATCAAGGGGCGGTATCGGACCATCGGAACCTGCGCCATATTGCGGCAGGAAATGGGCAAGGTCTGAAGAGCACCTTCACGCTTCCGAATATTCCATGAAAAAAGAAAATCGGCGCGCCGCAAGAACGGTAGCGCCGTTTTCTGTTGGGTGTTACTGAAGCTTCTCCAGGTACTCCACCACGTCGCCGACGGTGACGAACTTGTGGATATCGTCGTCGTCGATGGTGATGTCAAACTTTTCCTCGCAGAGCATGACCAGATTGGCCAGCTCAATGGAGTTCAGACCGAGATCAGACGAAAGCTCAGCGTCCATGGTGATGGCATCGGGATCCAGCTGCAGCTCCTCGACGAGCAGCTTCTTCAGGGTTTCTAACATAAGCGTACACTCCGTTTCTCCGCTGTGCGGATATGATAGGATATGCGGACATACCCCTCCTTTATAACAACGTCTTTATTATAGCCCATGAAAGTTGATTTGTCAAGATTATTTTGCCATTTTTCGGGGAAAAACCGAAAAAATTTTGAGCCTCGCCAACAAATTCCGCAAAAATCCCCAAACCCTCTTGACCCACAGGGCTTTTTTTGGTATAATGAAATTACCTGTATCCGCCGCCTCAGTGAGGCATCTCACCAAGGACCTCCCGCGGGAGAAAAACAGATCGGAGGACGAAATATGAACACCGCAACCCTGTATGACAAAATATACGCCTGCTGGTTGGGTAAGAACATCGGCGGCACTCTCGGTACCCCCGTGGAGGGACGTATGGAGGTCATGGACCTCACCTGGTACCCCCGTCTCGACCCCCGCGGCGCGCTCCCCAATGACGATCTGGATCTCCAGCTCCTGAACCTCCACGCCATGGAGATGTACGGCGTGAACACCACCGCCGAGCACATCGCCGCCGAGTGGAGCGAGCATTGCTTCTTCCCATGGGATGAGTATGGTCACGCGGGCACCGCCATGCGCTATGGCTTCAAGCCCCCATACTCGGGTATGTTCGATAACCACTTCACGAGCTGCATGGGCTGTCCCATCCGCTCCGAGGTCTGGGCAGCCATCGCCGCGGGGAAGCCCCGTCTGGCGGCCTACTTCGCGTGGCAGGATGCCGTGGTGGATCACGCAGGAGGCGAGGGAGTCTTTGGCGAGATCTTCAACGCCGCTCTGGAGGCGGCCGCCTACCTCTCCACCGATGTCCCCGCCCTCATCCGTGAGGCACTGACCTACATCCCCGCCACCTCCCGCGTCCACGGCGCTGTCTCCCTCATGCTCTCCCTCTACGAGGAGGGATGCGACCTCCTCACCGCTCGCGAGCAGGTGCTGGAGAAGTACGGCGACCCCAACTTCACCGACGCGCCCCAGAACATCGCCTTCGGTCTGGCGGGTCTTTTGTGGGGGAAGAATTTTGAGGACGCTATCCTCAAGGTGGTCAATCTCGGCTATGACACCGACTGCACCGTGGCCACCTGCGGAGCCATCTGGGGCATCCTCTATGGCCGCGAGGGCATTGACCCCAAGTGGGCTGAGCCCATTGGCGACGCGATTCAGGTCTCCGCCGCCATCCGCGGCTTCCGCGCTCCCGCGGATCTGGACGAGCTGACAGCTCGCTGTCTGAAGCTCTACGACAAGCTCTCCTGCGAGGACGAGACCGCATTCGTCATTACCGAGGAGGACAATTCCGACTTTGCCGTCCAGCACTTCACCCTCCCTGCGGGCGCGAAGAAGAGCGAGGCCTTCTGCGTGAAGGTTCGCTACGAGGACGGCGACCCCACCGTAGCCCCCGAGCGTTCCCAAACCCTGCATATCACCCTTACCAACAACACCTGCTGGCCCTGGACGCTGGAGACCCGCATCGAGTGCCCCTACGGTCTCGCCGCCGACGTTCCCGCCCAGATCGTGGTGGCCCCGGGGGAGTCGGTGCAGTACAATCCCACCGTCAAGGCCGATCCCAATGCCTACTATAACGTCCCCATCGACCGCGTATACCCCGCTGTTCTGGCCATCAAACGCCTCAACTGCGGCGACCGCTGGAAGATCTACCGCATTCCCGTCACCCTCCTGGCTCCCAACCGCTGGACACTGAACGGCGTACCCACCCTTGTGCCCGCCGCTACCGTCCGCTTCACCGAGCCCGCCGCCGACGGTGTCTACGTGGCCGAGGCCACCCTCACCACGCCCCCCGTCACTCGCGAGACCCGCATGATCTGCAACTGCATCTGGCCCACAACCGTGGAGCTGGACGGCGACGTCATTATTCACACCGAAGGGCTGTCCCCCTTCATGCCCGCCTACCACCGCGCCCCCGTGAGCCAGCTCAGAGAGGGCATCCTCCAGCGAGGTGTCCACAAGGTCAAGGTCACGGTACGTATGCCCGAGGACCAGCGGGACGCTCTGCCCTTCTTCGTCATCAGCCTGAACGCCCCCTTCCACGTTACCGAGCCCGGTAACTTCTACGCCTACACCGACGCCCATTTCGCGCGGTGATATAAGGGGGAACGAAAGTCCGAAAATTGAACGGTAACGGCTCGGTGATGCAAAAAATTGGGGTTTAGCGTGCAGGGGTTTCACCCCTGCACCCCACCAAAGAACTTTTTGAAAAAAGTTCTTTGGAATCTCAAAAACTTTCAATAAACATTGATAAATAATACTTTTTT
>JAZNUO010000118.1:0-2699 GCA_045592305.1 Eubacteriales bacterium
CGAGGTCAGCAAGTGCGATCCCCATAGTCAGGTGGACGTGACCGAGACCCCCGACTTCATCACCCTCCCTGCCGATACCTATGCCGATATTGAATTTCCCTGCAACACCACGGGCATCTATGAGTTCGACCTGGAGGCCGAGGGTGACGGCGAGCTGTTCATTGTCTTCGACGAGATCCTGCTGGACGGTCAGGTTCGCCCCTTCCGTCTGGGTCTGTCCAATATCATCACCGTGATCGCTGAGGAAGGGAAGTACCGTCTGGAGTGCGCCATGCCCCACGTCATGAAGTACGCCCGCATCATGGCCAAGGGAGCGTCCATGACCGTCAAGGGGCTACGCCTCCACCATATCGCCTTCCCCACGTCGGCCATCAACGCTGCCTTTGTGGGGGATGACGAGACCATGAAGCGCATCTACGATGCCGCCATCGAGACCTACCGCGCCAATTCCGTGGACATCTACATGGACTGCCCCTCCCGTGAGCGCGCCGGCTGGCTGTGCGACAGCTTCTTTACCTCCCGCGTGGAGTACGCCCTGACGGGTAAGTCCGAGCTGGAGCGTGCCTTCCTCCAGAATTTCCTTCTCCCCGAGTCCTTCGAGTACATTCCCCGGGGTATGCTCCCCATGTGCTACCCCTCGGATCACTACGACCGCACCTACATCCCGAACTGGGCCATGTGGTACGCCGTGGAGCTCTGCGAATACTTTACCCGCACGGGAGACCGCGAGTTCGTGGACGGCGCGAAGGATAAAATGTATGCCCTGATTGATTTCTTCAAGAAGTACGAGAACGAGCACGGGCTTCTGGAGAAGCTGGAGTCTTGGGTATTCCTGGAGTGGTCGAAATCCAACGAGCTGACCCAGGACGTTTCCTTCGCCTCCAATATGCTCTACGCCTATATGCTGGAGGGTCTGGGTAAGCTCTATAGTGACGAGGCTCTGACCGTCAAGGCCGCCGCCCTCAAAACCGTCATTAACGAGCTGTCCATGACCGAGTCGGGCTTCTACTGCGATAACGCCTACCGCCGCGACGGTAAACTGGTGCTTTCGGGTGAGCGCACGGAGTCCTGCCAGTATTACGCCTTCTTCTGCGGCGTCGCCACCCCCGAGACTCACCCGTGGCTGTGGAACACCCTCGTTCATGACTTCGACTACGCCCGCGCCGAGAAGGGTCTATACCCCGAGATCTGGCCCGCCAACGCCTTCATCGGGAACTACCTCCGCCTCGACCTCTTGGATCGCCATGGCCTGAAGGACGAGCTCTACGACAACATCAAGGGCTACTTCACCTACATGGCCGACACCACGGGCACCCTATGGGAGCTGGTGGCCTCGCGGGCAAGCTGCAACCACGGCTTCGCCTCCCACGTCATTCATTGGATGGACTCCCTGGGGCTTTTGTCCCATCATTGAGGTGGCCTATGGACCAGACCAATCAACCCAAGCAAAAACCCGCCTTGTTCATCCTGCGGGCGGCGGTCGCTTTTGTCCTGCTCCTCGCCCTGATCGCGGGGCTCTACCTCGTGGGCTTCCGCTCCTTTCGGACGGTAGCCGAGTGGGGGGAGGACAGCAACCACACCACCCTGATCTACAAGGACGAGACCTATACCATGGTGGGTGTCATCGGAAAAAAGGGACTCAACCTCAAAAAATACCCCATCGACAAGGTGCTGGGACAGGTCAAGGACGACGGTACGGTCATGACCGCCGAGGATGTCACCCTTCCCGCTGAGACCGAGGAGGGCGAGACCCTGAAGGTCATCCCGCCCGACGGCACCCCCACCCTGCCCCACGAGCACACCTATATCCTCTACAGCGTGGAGAAGCAGGAGGACTACCTGCTGGTGCTGGAAAAGGACGGGGAGTATTACCTCTATCAGCGAGTGGAGGAAACCCAAGCCGAGACGGAGACAGAGGCATAAGCCGCGATAAACAAAGAAAGAGAGGCTGTTAAAGGCCTCTCTTTTCGGGTTTCGAAACGGTTATATGTGAACCGAAGCCCGCTCACGGGAAACATCCTCGGTCATGGCGACCCCCAGAGCGTACCCCGCGCGGAAGGCGGCGATCTCGGCGGTCTCGGAGAGCTTCATCTCGGCAGTCTCCAGCTCGTGAAGCAGACGGCGGGTCTCCTCGTCGGTGACGCGGTTCTCCAGCTCCTTGCGGAGCTTCGACCAATCGTCCACCAGCTTTTGGTGCTCGGGATTGCGCAGCAGGAAGCTTTCCGAGGGGCGAAGCTTACCGTGCCAAAGGGCGTTCAATGCGGGTTCCATAACGTATCTCCTTTTCAAATGAAATAGGAGCGCAATAAAAAAGTGCGCCCTGCAATGCAGAACGCACCCAACCGTGTTCCCACATTGCTGCGACACAATTTAACACATAGGGGCAAACCAAGTTACCAATAAGTGATTGTGGAAACACAAATTGGCAAACCAAAAAACGGTTTGCTTTCCCTGTATACATATTAAATTGTGTCGCAGGATCATTGTACCACAAATCGAGTTGATTGTCAAGGGGGATGAGGAAATTTTCAAATTTGGGTTTATCGGCGCGATAGACGCTATGTACTTTTCTCTCCCTGTCGAGAGAAAAGTACCAAAAGAGCGCCACGCAAGGAAAGTACCCACGGTACTTTCCTTACGGATCCTTTCGCCTGATCTGCGTGCCCATTTGCCGGTGGGCAAATGGGCTGACACGCTGT
>JAZNUO010000119.1:0-5421 GCA_045592305.1 Eubacteriales bacterium
GGTATCCGAGCGCACCTTCATGTCAGCCTGCTGCACGGCAAGCTCGGCATTCTGCTCGGCGATCTTCTTCTCTGCCTCGACCTTGACGGCGTTTGCCTCCTGCTGTGCGTTGGAGGTCGCGATGGCGATGTCGCGCTGCGCGTTCGCCTTGGCGATCTGGGCATTCTTGCGGATCTGCTCCACGTTGTCAATACCCATGTTTTCAATGGTGCCTGCGGCATCCTTGAAGTTCTGGATGTTGAAGTTGACGATCTCAATACCCAGCTTCATCATATCGGGGATGGCGTTCTCCTTGATCTTCTCGGCCACGATCTGGCGCTCCTGCACCATTTCCTTCAGGCCCACGGAGCCCACGATCTCACGCATATTACCCTCCAGCACCTGAGTGACCAGGAAGATGAGCTGGCGCTGATCCATGCCCAGTAGGGACTCGGCGGCCTTTTCCAAGAGCTCGGTATCCGAGGAGATCTTGATGTTGGCGACACCGTCCACGGTGACGTTGATGAACTCGTTGGTGGGGATGGCTTCGGATGTCTTGATGTCCACCTGCATCACGTCCAGAGAGAGCTTATCCAGACGGTCAAAGAAGGGGATACGCAGACCGGCGCGGCCGATGAGGATCTTCTTCTTCTTGCGCTTACCCGAAATGATGTAGGCGCGGTTCGGGGGGGCCTTGACGTAGGACGTCATGAACACCACGATCAGCAGGACGGCGACGATCACACCGATGATGATGGGGGTCCCGGCTGACATGGCGAACAGGGCGGTTGTGGGAATGAACATATTCATTTCCTCCTTGAAAAATTCTACACGGTCAGGCATACGCACCTGTCTGTGTTGTGCTATTATTATATCACACGGTCACATGATTGTCAATAGAAATTCCACGAATTTACATTTTCTTCACAATTTCAACACTCTGTGAAATATCATAAAGCACTTCTCTCTTATCTCTTCCTTATTGCTGTTTGGGGTTACGGTGCTAAACCCCCAATTTTATGTATCGACTAAACAGCCGCGCCCGATTTGCGATCCGCACAAAAAGCGGCCTGCCATCGGCAAGCCGCTCCCTATGTCAGAATCTGCGCGCATACCCGCACCGCCTGCAAAGCTCCTCGGTGGCGCATCTTCTCTGAAATCCCTCCCGCATGGCTTTGGCGCGGGGAGACTCCAAAATTTCCTCCACAGGGGTCTCAAAGATATTCCCCAGCGTGATCGCCCCCTCGCGGTCGAGGCAGCAGGGAACCACCGAGCCGTCGCAGAGAATGGCGAAATGATCCTTCAGCCCGTAGCAGAATACCCCGCTTCCCCGATCCTCGGCCGACCTGTCGGGCCACTCAAAGCGGTCGCCGTACTCCAGATGGAGCTTGTCCCGTATCCGCGCGCCGCGGCCGGAAAATTTCCAAGGGGTATCGGAGGTGTCGGGGAATTTTTCGCGGAGGAAGGCCTGCGTGCGGGCATTGTTGCCCCCCGGAGCCTCCCCGTGACCGTCCAAATTCCACAGGCGCAGCACCGTCAGAACCCCGCTTTTTGAGGCCTTGTCGGCAAAGTCCAGAATGTCCTCCAGATACGCGCCGTGGGCGGCGGAGTCCTCCCCGTCCTCGAAGCTGTGGACAGAGATATTCACCTTGTAGACCCCCGCCTCGATGAGTGCCCGCCCCCGTTGCGGCAGAAGAGTGCCGTTGGTGGTGACGACGGACTTGAAGCCCTTGGACTTCGCCAGACGGATGAAGTCGGGCAGGTCGGGGTGGGTCAGGGGCTCTCCCATGACGTGGTAGTAGAGGTATTCGGTCACGTCGCGGAGGCGGTCGGTGACGGTATCGAACTCCGAGGGGCTCATGCGGCGGAGGGGGCGTGTGGTCCCGGGGCAGAAGGAGCAGCTTCGGTTGCAGACGGTGGTGATCTCAATATAGGCGCGGGAATACATGACGCTCCTCCTTTCGGTTATGGTCGGGTTCATTATAGCACATCTTTTGCGCCTTGTCAACCGAAGAAGAAGGCTATTGACAAAAACAGCACCCTGTGCTATAATATGCCTAATCAAAAATCGACAAAAGGAGCCGCCATGACCAAAACCACCCAAACCGTCTTTGAAAAGCACGAGATCCGCAAGTCCCGCAAGCAAAAAACCGCCTTCATTGAATACGTACAATCCACCGCCGCGTCTCTGGGCTACGAGAGCCACACCGAAAAGGGCTACCTCGGTGCCCGCAACATCGTGGTGGGGAATCCCGACACCGCCCGCGTGGTCTACACCGCCCACTACGATACCTGCGCGGGTATGCCCTTCCCCAACTTCATCACCCCCAAGTGCATCTGGCTCTTCCTGCTCTACCAGATCCTGATCGGCATTGTGCTGGTGATGATCCCGTCCCTCCTGATGGCCGGACTGACCAGAGTGCTTGCCGCGTGCGGGATCAAGGCGCACTACATGCTCCTCTATTACCTGTGGCTGCTCCTGATTCTGGGTGTGTGCTGGCTCATCATGGCGGGCCCCGCCAACAAGCACACCGCCAACGATAACACCTCGGGTGTCACCACCCTTCTGGACATCATGACCGCCCTCCCCGAGGAGCTTCGGGGGAACGTCGCCTTCGTGTTTTTTGATCTGGAGGAGATGGGACTCTTCGGCTCGGCGGGCTTTGCGAATCAGCACAAGAATCTCACCAAGAACACCCTGCTGATCAACTTCGACTGCGTATCCGACGGAAAGAATATCCTGTTCGTTCTCCGTAAGGACGCGACCCGCTACGCCGAGGCCATCAAGACCGCCTTCCCCTCTACCGAGACCCTCGCGGTGGAGGTAGCGTCCAAGGGGGTGATCTACCCCTCGGATCAGGCCAATTTCACCTGCGGCGTGGGCGTGGCCGCGCTCAAAAAGACTAAAGGCGGGCTTCTTTACATGGATCGCATCCACACAAGGCGGGATACGGTCTACATGGAGGAGAATATCGCCTACCTCACCGAGGGTGCTGTCCGTCTGGCGGGAAGCCTGACCGAGCAGAATACCGCGGGGTAAGGTCCAATACCCGAATCCACATAAAAAGGATGACCCTTCCTTCAGATGGGGTCATCCTTTTTTTGCCCTTCGGGGAGACAAGGCATTTCCCCTTGTCATACTAATTTGCTTTTATAATCTTGAATTTGTTTTGCCCTCTCACCCGCTTCGCGGGAGATCTCCCAAAGGGAGAGCCTTTCGTGCCGAACTTGTTCGGCGGCCTCCCCCTTTGGGGGAGGTGGCACGCTGTAGGTGTGACGGAGAGGGTAAACGAGGTTCGAGGTTTTAATCGGTAATTAGTATTACTGTTCAAACTTGTCCGACAGCTTGTACTGAATGCAGGGACAGCCGTCCTCGACGGGGTAGCCGATGTCGTTGGGAGCGGCCCACTTGACGGCGTTGCAGATGATGCGCTGGACGTAGGGGTTGTAGTAGGAGCGGCAGAACTCGTGACCGGGCTGGAAGTAGAATACCTTGCCCGCGCCGCGGTAGTAGCACAGACCCGCGCGGAAGATAAAGCCGTCCTCAAACCAACCGCCGAACACCAGCTCGTCGGGCTGAGGCACGTAGAAGGGCTCGCAGTACAGCTCCTCAAAGAGGTTGAAGTGATCGGGAATGCCCGCGGCGATGGGGTGAGCGGGGAGCAGATTCCACAGGATCTCATTCTGGTCGCGCCCCCAAGACAGATTGCCGTTGGTGCCCACCACCTGCTTGAAGACCTTGGAGTGGTGACCCGAGTGGAGGACGATCAGACCCATCTTGCCCATGTAGACCCGCTGGCGGATGCGCTCCACCAGACCGTCGTCTACCTCGTGGTGAGCCATGTGACCCCACCAGAGCAGTACGTCGGTCTCATTGAGCACCTCGTCGGGCAGACCCTGATGAGGATCGTCCAGAGCGGCCAGGCGGACGTTCAGGGCGGCGTCGTCGGCCTCCAGGAAGGACTTAATGAGCCCGTGGATACCGTCGGGGTAGATGTTGCGGCAGGCCTCCTCCTGTCTCTCGTGGCGGAATTCGTTCCAGACAACAACGTTGAGCTTCTTTTCAGACATGGGTAGTATCTCCTTGTTTGTAGAATTTTTATGATCGAAAATCAGTTCATGGGGGGCATGGTGGAGGCATCGACCTCCTCGGCGATGATCTTGTTGGTCCAGAAGCCCATCTTGATGCGAGCCTTGACGTAGGCCGCGGGGGACTCGGGGGAGAGAGTCACCACCGCGTCCTGACAGCGGCGGGTCATGCCGCAGGTGAAATGCAGATTGTATGTGCCGTAGGGAAGGGGGATGCGGACGCTCTGGGTATTGGCGATGTGACCGTAGGGCTCACCGTTGATGTAGGTACCGTAGCCCACCGCGACACCGATGGGAGAGCCCATGCGGTAGATCTGGATGAAGCCGCCCTCGTAGCCCTCCACGGTCTGCCCGCACTTGGGACAGACGGGGCTCGCGGGGGAGAGATCCGATACGGTGGAGCAGTTTTTGCATTTGAAACGAAGAAGCATGATGGATGACCTCCTATTATTTTTATACCTCAAAGCTGAACCCGTCGTAAGCGGGCGTGACCCCCAGGGGCTCCAGATACTTCACCAGCCCCTCGTGGTCGGTGTGGAGCGTCCGCGCCAGATGGGAGACGTAATACTTGACGTCGGGGGCGAAAAGCTTGTACTTACGGAATACGGTCAGCATGATCTCCAGCATCTCGGGGGTATTGTGCTCAAAGATGCGCCAGTCATAGGTGGCGGTCTCGCCGCAGGTCAGCTCCAGCACCATGGCGTTGACAGGCTTTTCGCGGATGACGTTCCAGGAGACCGTGGGAATCCACGCCGAGTCACAGCCGTAGTAGAGGATGCGTCCGTCCTGTTCGATGAGGTACAGGCGGGTATCCTCGTCGGGATCGTCGGTGGCGTGGTTGGAGCGCAGAGAGGTGATCTTGTAGCTCCCGATCCCGTAGTCGCGGTTGCGTCTCGTCTCCACAAAGCGGATCCTTTCGGCGGTCTGCGCCCCCAGCACACGGGTCAGCTTGCGCTTGCAGGCGGGATCCGCCCAGACGGTGCAGTCCTTGCCCACGCAAAGCCTTGCCACCGTCTCGGGGGTGAAGTGATCCCTGTGGGAGTGGGTGACGATGATATTTTTGACACCGTCCAGCAGGTCGGGGGTGCCGCTGTGCTCACAGAAATGAAAGACGTGAGGCCCGGGGTCGATGAGCAGATCGTCATTGATGAGAGCCGAGGAAAAGTGGCGGTGGAACTGATCGGGGGCAAAGGTCTTTATGTTCCAATCGGCCGCGCCGGTGCCGAGAAAGGTGACTTTCATGAGCGCGCTCCTTTCGGTAGGTCATTATCTATATCATACACAATTTTGAACCAAATTGCAAGGGCTTCGGGGAAATTTGTGCAAAAAAGCAGAGCCTTTCTCAAAAAAGAC
>JAZNUO010000120.1:0-10728 GCA_045592305.1 Eubacteriales bacterium
CGCAGACCGTGGTCGCCGCCAAGGGTCACACCGAGGTGATCGACCCCGCCGTGGCACCCACCTGTACCGAAACGGGGCTCACCGAGGGCAAGCATTGTTCCGCTTGCGGTGAGATCCTCGTGGCGCAGACCGTGGTCGCCGCCAAGGGTCACACCGAGGTGATCGACCCCGCCGTGGCTCCCACCTGCACCGAAACGGGACTGACCGATGGCAAGCATTGTTCCACTTGCGGTGAAGTCCTCGTGGCGCAGACCGTAGTCCCCGCAACGGGTCATACCCCCGGTGATTGGGTCACAACCGTTGAACCCGCTGTTGGTGTGGAAGGTAAGAAGCAGCAGTCCTGCGAGACCTGCGGTCAGGTTCTCGACACCGAGACCATCCCCGCTTTGCCCCACGCGCCCGCCAAAAAGAACGGCGTGATCGACGGCTTCCTGTATATCAACGACGTCAAGCAGACCCGCTACAAGCTGGTGGAGTATGACGGCAGCTTCTACTTCATCAACGATGATGACAAGGTGGCTGTGAATGCCCGCCTGTACCTCAGCGCCGCCTTCGTGAAGGACATGACCTTCGCCGACGGCACGCCTGTTCCCGTAGGCTACTATTGGTTCGATGCCGAGGGTAAGATGGTGCTTCCCGACGCGCCCGCCGATCCCGCCAAAAAGAACGGTGTCATCGACGGCTACCTGTATATCAACGACGTCAAGCAGACCCGCTACAAGCTGGTGGCGTATGACGGCAGCTTCTACTTCATCAACGATGGCGACAAGGTGGCTGTGAACACCCGCCTGTACCTCAGCGCCGCCTTCGTGAAGGGCATGAGCTTCGCCGACGGCACGCCCATTCCCGTAGGCTATTATCGGTTCGACGGGGAAGGCAGAATGATCATCGGATGATCGGCTCCGTCACAGCCGTAGCTTTTCGTATCCATACCCCCCGTTTCGCGGGGGGAACCGCGCAAGGATCAAAGCCTCCACGGGGCGCGCGGTGGGCAACACAGATCATGTGGCGAATTTTGATTCACATTCCAAAATCTGAAACGAGACGAAATATATGGAAAAAAAAACTGCTCTGGTGAGCATCATCGTGCCCGTATACGGCACGGAAGACTATCTCCCGGCCTGCATTGAATCCTTGTGTCAGCAAACCTATCCTCATATCGAGGTGATTTTGGTGGACGATCAATCGCCGGACTCCTGCCCCGCCATTTGCGACGGGTACGCCGTGCGGGATGCGCGGGTTCGGGTGATCCATCAGCGGAACAAGGGTGTTTCGGGAGCGAGAAACACGGGAATATCCGCCGCCGCGGGGGAGTATCTCCTTTTTGTGGACAGTGACGATGAGCTGTACCCTGAGGCGGTGGAGCTCCTTTTGCGGGATATGCGGGAGCATAACGCCGACATCGTGTCTGGGATCAAGAGCATTGTGGATCAGAACGGTCACGTTCGGGACTCCCGCGACGATGGAAAGCTGACTCTGTATCGGGGGGATGAGCCCTTGCTTCTTTCCCTCGGAGGAGATCGGGACACGAATTCAGCCTGCGCCAAGCTGTTCAAGACCTCGTTTATCCAAGGCGTTCACTTTGAAGAGGGAAAGAACATACAGGAGGACGGCTTCTTCCTGTTTCAGTGCTACGCGAGAAGACCCGTTCTGGTTCAGCATAACGTAGCGGTCTATCGGTACAACGTCAGAGAGGGCTCCGGCTCCCGGGAGACGTTTTCGGAGAAATACCTGTCCATGCTGTATTTCTGCGAGCAGAAGGAAAACATGATTGCCGCGCAGTATCCCCAATATGCGGAGCAGGCAAACAACATGGTGGTGCGGACGCATTTGCAGTTTTTACAGGTGCTGTGCCGCTCCGCGGACAAAAAATACGCCAAGCTGCAAAAGGAAAGCGTTCGGACGGTGCGAAGGCTGCGAAAGTATCACCGCCCCCTGAACAGCCACCTCAAAAAGCTGGAGTGGATCGTTTCGCTCGGTCTGTTCCCGCTCTATAAAAAAGCCATTCGGATCAAGCATTACCGTTGAGATTAACCGTTTGAGCAGGGAAGCCCCTGCGCCCTGTTATGCCAAAACGAGGTGGATTTCCGCGAATACTTGCCGTCTATTCTAAGGAGAGTTTATGTCGAAAAACAAAGCGCTGAAAAATGCCTCGTGGATCATTGCCTGTAGGATCATACAGTCCCTGCTCAGCCTACTCATCGGAATGTTCTCGGCACGCTATCTGGGGGCATCCAATTACGGCGTGATCACCTACGTGCAATCCGTTGTAGCCTTTGCCCTCCCCATCATGCAGTTGGGTCTGAACCAGACCCTCGTCAAGGAATTTGTGCAAAATCCCGAGAAAGAGGGAAAGATTCTGGGAACCTCCCTGCTCATCAACATCCTTTCCAGCATTGTGAGCATGATCGGTTCAATCACCTTCGTGTTTTTTGCCAAGGCGGGTGAGCGGGAAACGATACTGGTTTGTGTCCTTTACAGCCTGACCCTCCTTTTTCAGGCGACCGAAATGACACAATACTGGTTCCAATATCGGTTGCTTTCCAAATACCCCTCTATTGCGATGCTCTGCGCGTACGTGGTCGTCTCCCTGTACAAGATCTTCCTGCTGGTGACCCAAAAAAGTATTGTCTGGTTTGCTCTGTCCAACGTGCTGGACTATTTCCTGATCTCTGTCATCCTGATGGCCATCTACCTCAAGCTGGGAAAGCAGCGTCTGTCGGTTGATTGGCGACTCGGACGGGAAATGCTGTCCCGCAGCATATACTACATCGTTCCCAGCCTGATGGTCGTGATCTTCCAGCACACCGATCGCATCATGATCGATCACATGAAGGGGGATGCGGAGACCGGCTTCTACTCGGCGGCCATTGCCTGCGTCGGTATCAGCGGCTTTGTTTTTTCGGCTGTGATCGACTCCATGCGCCCCGTCATTCTGGAGGAGAAGGGAAAGGATCAAGGTCGGTACGAAAAAAAAGTGATCCAGCTCTACAGCATCATAACCTGCATCTCCCTCGCGCAAAGTATTGGCATGACGTTGCTCGCCAAGCCCCTGATCTTTCTTATGTACGGAGCGGAATTCGCACCCGCCGCGGGCATCCTGTGCGTGGCGGTCTGGTACGTCACCTTCTCCTACTACGGCTCGGTTCGCAACGTATGGATCCTGGCGGAAGGAAAGCAAAAGTACCTGTTCGGTATTAACGTGATCGGTGCTGTTGCCAATATTGTACTGAACCTTGCTCTGATTCCCATATGGGGTGGGGTTGGCGCGGCTGTCGCCTCCCTGATTACCCAGTTCTTCACCAACGTCATCATCGGCTTTATTTTCAAGCCCATACGGGAAAACAACCGACTGATGCTGAAGAGCCTGCATCCGCGTGTTCTGCTGGATCTGCTCCGCGACCTGCGCCACCGCCGCTGACACGGGCGCGGTACGGTGATGCGGTCTTGGTGCTTGCCCAACAGACCCCCAAGCGCGCAGACCCGCGTTCCGACTCCTATTTTCGCGAAAGCAGGGGCGACCCCCGAAAGGGCCGCCCCCATTTTTTTTGCGAAGCTGCGTGATGATGCCGTTTTCCCATCAAAACCCTGAGAAGCATTCGGTGTGCTTCATCCCAAGGGGAGGGGACAAACGGTGCCGTGGTACGGAAAAAACCCGATGGACAGGAGATATTTGCCTGCGCTCCGCGGGACTCCGTTCCCCTCGGTTTGACCGCTTCTCCCGTTTTCATGGGGAATTCGTGTCACGCCTCCCCCGAGATTGCACCGCCCGTCAGAGGGATCCGATACGTGCCCACCGCCACCGGCACGCCCTCGGTGCCCGTGAAGGACAGACCGTTTAGCACGATGCAGTCCTCGTACACGTCCACGCGGTAGCATTGGCTACAGGGCTCCGAAAAGCCGTCCGGACCCTTGTCGGTCGTCCAGTTTCCTTGGTGGTCGAGAAGGGTTCTCGGGGCGCCGAGGGAGGGGACGTGAACCGACTTGAAGCCGTTTTTGTCGGTGTAATTCGCGCACTTGTCAAATTCCTGAGACTCAAGCTTCATGTGGCTGTGTCCGTGGAAGATAACGGCGTTGGGATATTTTCTCAGAGTGTCCAGAAACTCCGTAAGGGTGCTTGTGGCGTAGTCCTCCCACCAGCCGACGATGGCGTTTCCGCGAACGCCGCAGGGATTGCCGCTGTCGCTGATGATGAAGCCGTCCCGATCCTCCGCCGCTCTCTGCTCGTCCCGCATCTCGACGGTTTGCTCTCCCCAATCGTCATCGATAAACGAATGGATGAAGATCAGGCACCGCCTGTGCGTGTTGGCCTCCAGAATTTTTTTCAGCCATTCAAAATCGCCGCTTTCGGCATCCGTGCTCATGGGCTTGCTACTCTCGGATTGACCGATCAGAATGAACAGATCGTTTCCCACGGCGGGCTCCTGTCGGTTGGGGCGGAGGGTGATCCCTTCCACCGCGTCGGAATCGGCGGAGCCCGAAACGGTGTATGCCGTGTGGGGGATGCCCACCAGCTCCTTGGCGCGGGCCAGGTTGGCTACGATGCTGACACCGTTATAGTTTTCGTGGTTCCCGTAAATTTCGTAGACGGGGATGCTTCGGCTGTCCAGGATCTCCTTGTAAGCCAGCATCTGACCCTCGTTGTAGTCGGTACTGTCCTTCAGGTAGAAGCCTGTCTGGGTGAAGTCTCCGCATCCCACCACAAAGGCGCATTCGTGCTGCATGAAATACGTCAGAGCGTTTTTCAGCTTTTCGTTTCCGTTCCAGTTGGTAATGGACGAAAAGGTATGACAATCCGAAACAAGCCCAAAGGAATACCGAAAGCCCTCCGGGGGAGGAGTCAGACCCCCAAACTGCGACGCGGGGATGGAGCAGACCTCGCCGTTTTCGTTTTTGACCACCATCCGCAGAGCCTCCTTCGGGGCTACGTTTTCGGGGATGAAATGGGTGTACGCATATTTCATGGGCGCACCTCCTCAGAACGCGGGGGTATAGGTCAAGGTTGCCTCGGGCACCAGATACTCGGCCTGATTTTCGGGGTTCGGCAGGTTCGCACCCGCGAAACGGAGAGTCCCGACGGAATCGGATGTAACCTTCACCGAAACGTCCTGCGGGCTGCCGCCGTTCAGAACCATGCTCACACCCGCGGGCATACAATCGGGGTGGGTATAGTTGCTTGCCAGCTTGTTGCCGCTTGTATCGGTGATATAGAAGCGGATATACCCCGTTTCGTCGGTGCTTTCAAATGACCATTTGGCGCCTGTCAAGCGGATGGTACAGGGCTTCGGCAGCTTGGACACGTCAACGTGAGGGGTTGCGCTGTAGGCATCGGTAATCCGATCCTCCCCCGTGCCTACGGTCATGGACATGTTTTCGGTCAGCGGGATGGTCTCGGTCACGGGTTGGGACTCAGTATCGGATGAGTCCTCCCCGACCAGCTCCAGCTTGCCGATCTCAACCAGACTCTTCTTTCCCTCGGCATCCTCCATCTCGTAGTAGGCGGTATAGGTGCCCGCACCGAGATCCCCCGCGATGGTAATGCTGTTGGAGCTTTTGTCCACGGTAGCGGTGATGCCTTCATTCAGCAGTGCCGCCAGCTTGATCGCGAATTCCTCCTCGGTTCCCGTGTAGCCTCCCTCGACCGCGTAGTCATAGGCGGATTTGCCGGAGCCGGCGGAACGGGGGGACATCACCATCAGCTCATCCTGAAAAAAATCTACGCTCATGCCGTCACCTCGCTCAGGGGACTGCCGTCCTGCGCGCTGCGCCACTGCTTTCGGTTGGATTGCAGCACGTACAGCTCCGCCGTTTCGATGATGTACATTTTACTGCCCTGAATGTAATCATCGGGGTCGACGGTCAGAGCCTCTGCCCTGTCATCCACGTAGATCTCGGCGTACTCGCGGTATTTCTTCTGACTGTCCTCATAGTTGTCTTTGACTCGTTTATACATGATCTTCCTCCTTTTGATATACTCGGACAACATTCTGCCAATATGTGCCCATCTCTATTATAAGTCAAACAAACTTAACTTTCAATCCCCGATTTGTAAACATTCTGCGAATAGCGTTTGTGACCGCTCCCTCTCCTGCGCCCAAGCGATGGCCCCCTCTGGCAGGCGACCGAACGGCGCACCGCCCATTTTTTCGCAGTGAGCTTGCCGCTTCCTTCCAAACCGCCGATCACTTCGGTAAACCCGAGGGGCACTGAACTGACGGCCTTTTGTTAATTTTCTGTAAAAATATACAGGCGAAAAGGCAAAATGACTTGTGATTCGATGGCATATATGGTATAATAAATCTGTATCACGAAGAAAAGAGGAGGTGCGGGATCATGAAAAGAGAATACGCCAAGCCCACGATTCTGCCCATCGCGGCGGCCTGCGACACCGCCTCGGAGTCTCGCGAGCTGAAGCTTCGGGGGTGGTTCGCCGGCGATGCCTGCGTATTCCGCCCGAACAGCGAGGATGGCGATTACGGTTTTATCAACGGGGGCGGCGATACCGTTTGCTACCACGGCCACGTTGGCGACACCTTGCAGTCCTGAGGTCGCGCCATGTCCCATATCTATGATCTGCGCTTCGGGGGGATACACCTCCGCATTCTTACGCCCCGTCCCGTTTGCTTACCCGAGAATCTCAACGCGTTTTTGAATCCCGACTGCTCGTCTCACGAGCCGGACTGGACCGTAGAGGTGATTTTCGGAACCGAACGGGTGTCCTACCGTGATTCCGATAACGTCAAGTGCTTCCCGAGAAGTGACGGAGACGGCTTCTGGCGCGTCGTCCCCTCCGACAGAGATCGCACCTGTCGGCTTTTCGTTCCCCGAGACCTCGAGGAGAAATTCTGTACCAACGCCAACTGGACGCTGTTTTTGATGGTGGATAAATTACTCCTGCCCTACAAGCGGGTCATTCTCCACGCCTCCGCGGTGATCCATAACGGGGAGGCTATTCTGTTCACCGCGCCGTCGGGAACGGGAAAATCGACCCAGGCCTTCCTCTGGGAGGAGCGGCTGGGTGCCGAGATCATCAACGGCGACAAGGTGATCATTTCGACCGACGGCGACCGCCCCGTGGCGTACGGCGGCCCCGTAGCGGGCACCTCCCGAATCTTTCGGGATATCTGCGCCCCCATCAAGGCCATCGTCTACCTGCATCAGGGCGAGACCAACCGCGTCCGACCTCTGGATCAGCGGCACTCCTTCATGAATCTGTACAGTCAGGTCGTCAAGCGGGGCGACGATCCCGCCTTCAATCAGGCTCTCCTGCCTCTGCTGGGGGATATTGCCGCCAAGGTTCCCATGCTGGATTACACCTGCCTGCCCGAGACCTCTGCCGTTGACTATCTCCTGGAACGGCTGGATCGCCTGCCCTTCGATGGGGACGGGAGCACCTGACCCGAAGGGCTATGCGCGGTGGGCACCCCTTGCGGGCATCCCCCGCGGGTGCGTGAAATAACCTGCTCAGCAAAACACTTGCCTCTGTTCGGAAGCAAGTGTTTTTTTGCGTATGGACGGGTCGTCCGAGGACCGCGCGGGCTCGGCGGCGGGAGCGGTGCCGTTTCAGCGCGGTGCGATGCCCCCGAAGCAAACAGAGCCCGCCGGCATTTTTCCGCGGAACGCATTTTTTTCCCCGCTACCCTCTTGCGCAAACCGTGTTTTTATGGTATAATATGCTTAGGGGCTACGTGGATAGCCGCGAAAAACCTATAAGGAGATAACCATGACACAACGTATGAGAAACGCGGCGCTGCTTCTGGCGCTGCTCATGATCCTGTCGGCTCTGCTCGTGGCTTGTCAGCCCGCGCTCACCCCCGACACGACCGACACCTCGGACGCCTCCGACACTGCGGAGACTGAGGGGCAGACTACCCCCGCCGTTCCCGAGGACGAGTACAAGCTCCCCCTCGAGGAGGGCTACAATCAGGTCACATTCTACTGGACCTACAACGGCAGCTACGAAAGCTGTGATATGTGGATCTGGTGGGGCGACGTGGCCGGCAAGGGCTACCTGTTCCACGAGTGCGCCTACGGCGCGAAGGTGGTGGTCAATATTCCTGAGGACGTAGCTCAGGTGGGCTTCATCGTCCGTAAGGACTGCTCCGAGCCCGGCGGCTCCTCCTGGGGCAACGCCACCAAGGATTTCGATCAGGACCGCTTCGTCACGGTTGAGGGCAAGGAGACCTTCGTCTACCTCAAGCCCGGGGACGGCAACCAGTACAAGAGCGATGACGGAGGAAAGACACTCTATATGATTAAGGATTTTTCCATGGCGGGTATGGCGGATCAGCATAAGATCGAGTACCGCGTCAATCCCAAGATCACCATCAAGGAATACAGTCAGGTCAAGGTCTACGAGGGCGACCGCGAGCTGAAGGTGGTGGGCATCTCCACCATGGGCCGCGAGGCCGCCACGGGCTACATCGAGGTAGAGGAGGCTCTGGAGCTTTCCAAGAGCTACCGCGTGGAGATCGAGGGCTACGGCTCCAAAACCGTGGTGCCCATGGACATCTTCGACAGCCAATACTTCGCCGACAACTTCCACTATGACGGCACCGATCTGGGCGCGACCGTCAACGGGGAGCAGACCACCTTCAAGGTCTGGGCTCCCACCGCTTCTGAAGTGAGTCTGAATCTCTACTCCGACGGTCACACCGAGTCTCTCATCAAGAATATCCCCATGACCCGCGGGGAGAAGGGTGTCTGGAGCCACACCGAGGCCTGCGGTCACGGTACCTACTACACCTACACCGTTACCACCGCCGTGGGCACCCAGATCGCCACCGACCCCTACGGTAAGGCCGCGGGTCTGAACGGCAACCGCTCCATGGTGGTAGAGCTATCGGGGACCAACCCCGAGGGCTGGGACACCGATACCCTGCAGAATCCCATCAATTCCTACACCGAGGCCGTCATCTGGGAGGTTCACGTCCGTGATTTCTCCAACAAGATCGCCTCCTCTCAGTACAAGGGCAAGTATCTGGCCTTCACCGAGACGGGCCTTGTCAACGAGCACGGTATGCCCGTGGGTGTGGACTACTTAAAGCAGTTGGGCATCACCCACGTCCATCTCCTCCCCGTCTATGACTACGCCACCGTGGACGAGGGCAACCCCGAGGCCGAGTTCAACTGGGGCTACGATCCCAAAAACTACAACGTCCCCGAGGGCAGCTACTCCACCGACCCCTACAACGGCGAAGTGCGCATCCGCGAATTCAAGCAGATGGTGCAGGCTCTCCACAAGGCGGGTATCGGCGTCATCATGGATATGGTCTACAACCACACCTACGATGCCAACAGCTCCTTTAACCGCATCGTTCCTTACTACTACTACCGCTACACGAACACGGGTGCTAACTCCTCCGCCAGCGGCTGCGGCAACGATACCGCGTCGGAGCGGTATATGTACGGTAAGTTCATGGTGGAATCCACCGCTTACTGGACCGAGGAGTACCATCTGGACGGTCTGCGCTTCGACCTGATGGGTCTGCATGATCTGGAGACCATGCAGAGAGTGGAGTCCGCCGTTCATACCGTCAACCCCCATGCCATTATCTACGGCGAGGGCTGGACCATGGGCGCGACCATCGACGGATCGGCTCAGGCCAACCAGACCAATATCGGTCAGATCATCCCCACGGGGGATGCCATCGGCGGTATCGCCGTGTTCAACGATGCCATCCGCGACGGTCTGAAGGGCAGCGTGTTCGATAAGGCCTCCAAGGGCTTCATCAGCGGAGCCGCCGCCGCCAACAAGAATAAGGTGCTCTTCGGCATCAAGGGCGGTCAGGGTGCCGGCGTGGGCTGGACTGTGCCCAACAGCATGGTCATCAACTACCTCAGCGCCCACGATAACAACACCCTGTGGGATAAGCTCCTGCTTTCCAACCCCGATAACAGCGACGATGAGCGCAGCCGCATGAACAATCTGGGCGCGGCCATCAACCTCATCTCCAAGGGCACTCCCTTCTGGCAGGCGGGTGAGGAGATGCTCCGCACCAAGGACGGAGACGAGAACAGCTACAAGTCCTCGGATGCCATCAACAACATCGACTGGTCTGTCCTCAAGGAGGGCAGCCGCGAGTACACCACCATGCTCTACTACAAGGGTCTGATTGAAATGAGAAAGACCTTTGACATCTTCACCGACAATACCGCCACCGTGGCGAACGTGGAGGAGCTGGGCAGCGGCATTCTCGCCATCACCTTCGAGGACGGTCAGGGCGGCAAGGCTCTGGTGGTCATCAACCCCCACAACACGGCTCTGCCTTACACCCTGGAGGGGGAGTGGAATCTGGTGGCAGACGGCACCCGCGCGGGTAGTGCCGTGCTGGAGAAGCAGAGCGGCAACGTCACCGTGGAGGGCATCAGCCTCCGCGTGTACGTCAGCGACGCTCTGGTCAAGTAAGGCGTACCACCCATGAAACATACCAAACGAATAGCCGCCCTCGGCGCGGCGGCACTTCTGGCGGTTACGGGACTCTCGTCCTGTAGCCGCCGCCCCATCAACACGGACTGGAGGCCGAACCCAATGGATATCCAACTGACCTCGGACTCTCTTTCTATAAAGAAGGTAGACAACCTCCCCGAGGATTTTATCCTGGGCATGGATGCCTCCTGCGTCCCCTCCCTGGAGCTGAGCGGGGTGGGCTTCACCGACTTTGACGGCAAGGAGAGGGACGTCTATGCTATCCTCGCCGAAAACGGGGTCAACTACATCCGCGTCCG
>JAZNUO010000121.1:0-4309 GCA_045592305.1 Eubacteriales bacterium
CCACAGGCGAGCCCCTGTACGCCGCCGTGTACGATCGCATGGGGGACGCACTGGCCTGCACCGATCCCGACTACAAGGTGGACGGCGTCACCATCCGCGCAGGGCGCATCAAGGTCTACACCGCGGGAGAAACCGACGGTACCACCGTCCCCGAAACCACCCTTCCCTCCGCGGTGGGCAGCTACTCCATTGTGGTGGATTTCACCTCCGTCCGAGGCGGCTCCTACCCCATGGAGGATTATCTGGGGGTCTTTGCCTATTCGGGCAAGGACGGCGCTTCCGAGACGGTGTACTTCTCCCTGCTGATCCCCGAGACCGAGACCGATCCCCCGACCGACACAGGGGCCGAATCCTGATCTTTGCGCCGCTCCACACCCATGGAGCGGCGTTTCTGAGTCATTTTTCGCAATTTTTTGTAAATAATTCGTTCCTCCCCTTGTTTTTGAGGAAGATATGATGTATAATAGTTGTGATTGTAATTCAAACGCTCCCACCGTTTTCATTCCATAAGGAGGTCATTTGCCATGAAAGACAGCGGTAAGTTTCTGTTTTTAGATCCCGCGGACGCAGGCTCGTCCTCTCCCGCGGCGATGACCCCTGCTCCCGAGGAGAGCTGTCCCTGCGAGTGCTGTGAGGCTTCCCTCTCCGAGCTGATTTCCATCATTGAGGCCTGCGGTCAGGATCCCGTGACTCAGCTTTCGGGCTACCTCATCACCGAGGATCCCATCTATCTCCCCGAGGGCGCAGATGCCCGGGGGGCCAGTGCCCGCGCCATCGCCCGCCGCGTGGGGCGGGACAAGCTGCTGGAGACCCTCATCGAGCTGTATATCCGCTACTGCCCCGCCACAAAGGATCGTCCCTGACCATGACACCGCGACTCATCTTCGTTGATCTGCGCGGCACCGAGCCTATCCGTTCTGCCGCCCCTGCCCGCTCGGTCATGTGCCTTGGAAACTTTGACGGCGTTCACCGCGCTCACTCGGTTCTGCTGGCCGAGGGCCGTCAGCTTGCCCGAGAGCTTTCGGCCAAGGAGGGGGAAACTCTGGCGGGCGTGTTCTGCTTCTTCCGCCCTACGGTGGACTTTGTTTTCACCCCCGAGGGGGTGACTCCCGTCCGCGTGAGGGGACACCTGACCACCCTTCGCGACAAGCTCCGCATCTTCGCCGAGAGAGGGCTGGACTTCGCCTGTCTCTGCGATTTTCCCGACGTGCGCGACCTGACTCCCCCGGAATTCATTTCCCTGCTGAAGGAGTCCTGCGGTTGCGTGGGGGTTGTCTGCGGCTTCAATTACTACTTTGGGCGAGGCGCGCAGGGAAATGCCTACCATCTCCTCGAGGCCTTTGGCGAAGGTCATATGTTCATCCAGCCCGAGATGAAGGTGGACGGCATCACCGTCAGCTCCTCCCACATCCGCGCCTGCCTCAAGGAGGGCGACACCGAGACCGCCGAACGGCTTCTGGGTCGTCCCTACTCACTGGAGACCGCCGTGGTACACGGAAAAGCCCTCGGGCGCACCCTGGGCTTCCCCACCGCCAACCAATACTTTCCCGCCGAGCGCGCCATCCCCCAAACGGGGGTCTACGCCACCCTCTGCCACACTCCCTACGGCGTGTACGCGGGGGTATCCAACGTCGGCTCTCACCCCACTGTGGATGACTTCGCCCGCGTCAACTGCGAGACCTATATCATTGACATGAAGGGGGATCTCTACGGCAAGCGCATCAAGGTGGAGTTCCTCACCAAGCTCCGCGATGAGCAGAAATTCGACGGGCTGGATTCTCTGGTGGCCGCTATCCAAAGGGATGCCCGACGAGCCTCCGCCTTCGTGGCCAAGCGTCTGCGCCGTCTGCCGCCCCCCGATCCCGATATCGAGCCCTTCTGATCCCGACCGAAATTTCCCGAAAGGAGTACGCCGTCATGACCGCTGACACCCGTCCCGCACGCTCGGGGTCTCGCCGTCCGTGGCGGCGTGCCCTTTTGTGTTTTCTGTGCCTGACAATGACCCTGTGGGGGCTTCTTACGGCAGGCCCTCTCCCCGCCTCTGCCATCGAGGAAGCCCCCGCCTCCACCGACGTGGGGGTGGTGTTGCTTCTCAATTTAGAAAACAATCTGACTCTCTACGAAAAGGAGGCCGACACCAACGTCTACCCCTCCTCCTCGGTCAAAATCATGACGGGGCTTCTGGCCTGCCGCGCGCTGGCTCATCGGCTGGACGAGGTGGTCACGGTCTCCGCTGCCATGGTGGCGGGGGTCACGGGGCGTAGTATGCATCTGGCCGACGGGGAGCAGCTTACGGTCAAGGATCTCCTCTACGCCGCCATCTGCGGCGGCTACAACGACGCCGCCTGCGTGCTGGCCTGTCTCAGCTCGGGGTCGGTGGCCGCCTTCGTGGAGGATATGAACGAGGAGGCTTTACGGCTGGGGACTCTCCACACCCGCTACACCAATCCCACGGGGCTTCACGATCCCGCCATGTGCACCACCGCCCGGGACATCGCCATCATCGCCCGTGAGGCCTACGGCAACGAGCTGTACATGACGGTCAGCTCGGAGCGCACCCACACGATTCCCGCCACCAACGTATCAGGCGAGCGGCTGTTCTCCAACCGCAACGCCCTCATCTCCGACAGCAGCCAGAATTATCACAACGGCTACTGTAGGGGCATGAACGCGGGCATGACCGACGAGGGGGGCTGGTGCGTGGTGACTGTCTACGAGCGGGGCGGCGCATCCAATCTCTGCATCATTCTGCGAGGATTGGACGTTGCCTCGGGAGAACTGATCCCCGCCTATGTCCAGACCAACCGCTTGCTTTCCTGGGCAAACCGCAACTACGGCTACCGCACCGTTCTGGCGGCGGGAGAGACGCTGGATACCGTTCGGGTAGGCATGACCGGCATCAGCAAGTCGAAAGCCGATCTGGTTCCCGCCGAGGATCTCAAGATCTACCTTTCCAAGGATCCGGACGTGGAGGGGCAGTTGGAGTACAACGTCATTCTGGACGACGGCGAGCTGACCGCCCCCCTCACGGCGGGGCAGACCGTGGGCACAGTCACCGTCTCCCACGGGGGGCGCATTGTGGGTAAGGCTCCCCTGACCGTCACCGAGGACTTCAAGCGAAGCGGCTTTCTGGACGCGCTGAGCATCTTCCGCTCCTACCTGACGGGACGGGCGTTTTGGCTGACCGTCCTCATCCTTCCTCTCATGCTCCTTCCCTACCTCTACGCCACGGGCAGCTCGCGCGGCCGCTACGGACTGCGGACGGTACGGAGGCGGAAGCGCATCCGCTACACCAAGCGGCGTTTTTAAGGTGTCTGCCATAACGAAAAGAGCAAGCATTTTCACACGCTTGCTCTTTTCTTTTTATGTGTAATGGCTATCAGCCCTTGCCCCGATGATGGGGATCGATGACACGGGCGGATTTGCCGTGGGGCTTTTCGGTAATGTCGCCGGCGCGGGTCAGGGCCCACTTGGTCATCATGGGACCGAAGATCTCGTAGATCAGAACCCCGAAGAGAATGACGAAGCGCACCGTACTGCCGATCTCGCTGCCGCCGAACACGTCGTCGGTGGCCACGGTGGAGACCATACCCAGCGCCACGCCCGCCTGAGGCAGCAGGGTGATGCCCAGATACTTCACGGTCTTTTGGTCGCACCTCATGGCCTTGGCGCTGCTGAAGGCACCCAGAATCTTACCCGCCGAACGGGCGAGGATGTAGATCACGCCGATGAGGATGAACACGGGCTTTTTGAACACCGTCAGATCCAGACTCGCGCCGCTGATGACGAAGAACAGGACAAAGAGGGGCTTTGTCCACTTCTCGGTTCTCTGCATCATCTCCTCGGAGGTCTTACAGATGTTGCAGAAAACGGTTCCCAGCATCATACAGGTCAGCAGGGAGGAGAAGCCGATATGCACGCCGCCCACCTCGAAGTGAAGCATGGCGATGGCCACCGTCAGCATGACGAAGGTGATCATGAGGGTGAGACGGTTACTGTGGGAGTGGAAGGCCCGCTCCACCACCGACAGAAACAGACCCAGAAGTCCGCCCAGAATCAAGGAAAGAATGATCTCCAGCATGGGCTCCACCAGAATGGAGGTCACGCTCAGCGCGCCGCCGTGGAGAGCCTTGGCCACGCCCATGGAAACCGCGAAGAGGATCAGACCCACGGCATCGTCCAGCGCGACGATGGGGAGGAGGAGGTCGGTCAGGGGACCCTTGGCCTTGTACTGGCGCACCACCATGAGGGTGGCGGCGGGAGCGGTGGCCGAAGCGATAGCCCCCAGAATGATGCAGGCGGGGAGGGG
>JAZNUO010000122.1:0-1649 GCA_045592305.1 Eubacteriales bacterium
AGGCCTCGGGGCTGTTTGAGGGGAAGAACATTAAGGAGCTGTAAGAATCAAGATACAAGATACACGCCGAGCAAGCCTGAGCAAAGCTCGGCAGATACAGGATACAAGATAGGAGGCGAAAGGCTCGCTTTATCTTGTATCTCGTATCTTGTATCTCCGTATCTCCACATTTTCGAAGGAGTAAAATATGGAAAACAACACCAAGACCCCCATCGTGGTCTCCATCGCGAGGCTTCCCAAGCGCAAGCAGAAGAAGGTCGTCAAACGCATCACCAAGGAAGTGACCCATGATAAGGGCTTTAAGAAGTCCATCAGAAAGTCCAACAAGGAAATAGGGCAGAAGATCCCCAAGGTAGTCAAGGAGGCCGCCGTCAAGGCCGCCGTGGAGGCGACTCTGGGCACCAAGACGGGTGAGCCCGCCATCCCCGAGAAGAAGACGGGGCTGGAGGTCTATACCGAGCTGGTGGGGAAGTTCGCCGCCGCCCGCAAAAAGAGCAAGAAGAAGCAGGCCAAGAAACTCAAGACCGCGAAAAAGGCGGGCTACGATCCCAAGACAGGCTTCTATAAGCTCCAAAAGGCCGACAGGATCAAGACCGCAAAGAAGGTCAAGTACAAGAAGACCAAAAAGTAAGAGAGCCCCGTACACCCTGAAGTGGCATCCCCGTTTCAGGGTGCTTTTCCCTATACCGCTATGCCGCCTCCGCGCGGTAAGAAGGAGAATATCATGTGTGAAACTGCTGTAACCCCAAGAAAGAAGATCGCCGTCATTACGGGCGCGTCCTCGGGCATGGGACGTGAGTTCGCGCTGGCGCTGGACAAGCAGGAGGAGTTCGACGAGCTGTGGCTCATCGCCCACCGCCGCGACCGTCTGGAGGCGCTGGCATCCGAGACCCGCTCCCCCGTCCGCGCCATCCCTTTGGATCTGGGCGTGCAGACCGAGATCGACAAGTACAAGGAGCTGCTGGCCTCCGAGAACCCCGATGTTCGCGTGCTGGTCAACGCCGCGGGCTTTGGTAAGTTCAAGGCCTTCACCGACCTGACCCTGGAGGAGCAGCTCGCCATGATCGACCTCAACAACAAGGCGCTGGTCTCTATCACCTACCTCACCCTGCCCTATATGCGGGCGGGCTCACGCATCTACCAGCTCGGCAGTCTTTCCTCCTTCCAGCCCGTGCCCTATATCAACGTCTACGGAGCCTCCAAGGCCTTCGTCCTGAGCTTCTCCCGCGCCCTGAACAAGGAACTACAAAAGCAAAAGCGGGGCATCAGGGTCATGGCGGTCTGCCCCGGCTGGGTCTCCACCGACTTCTTCGACCGTGCCGTGGTGGATAACGATACCATCGTCTACTACAACCGCTTCTATACCGCCGAGCAGGTCATTGAACGCGCCCTGAAGGACATGAAGAAAGGGAAGGATGTCTCCATCTGCGGCTTTCCCATCCGTATGCAGGTGCTGGCCACCAAGCATCTTCCCCATGGGATCGTGATGGAGATCTGGTGTAAGCAGCAGAAGAAGTGAGGGGGAAAATTGGGGTTTTTCGTTCCGATAAACCCCAATAGTGAAATACGCCTGCGGCGTGTGAAATGCTCGCAAGCGAGCGTGAAATTTGCGCTTCGCGCAAGTGAAATTCGTCCTTGCGGACGAGTTG
>JAZNUO010000123.1:0-9189 GCA_045592305.1 Eubacteriales bacterium
GTCGATATGCACGAGCGGACGAGCCCGCCCGTGCTCGATATACCGCTCGGCGTAGGCCTTCGCGGTTCGATATGCCGCCGAAAGCGGCTCGATATGCGCCCGTAGGGCGCAAGAACTCACCGATAAACCCAAATTTGAAAACAAACTCACATTTCGGAGAAATCATATGATCGTACTATCAACGACCGACCTGACCCTGCGATTCGGCACTACGTCGGTGCTGGAAAAGGTCTCCTTCTCGGTGGACGAGCGGGACAAGCTGGGCATCATCGGTGTCAACGGGAGCGGGAAATCCTCCCTTTTCAAGCTGCTGACCGGGGAATATGAGCCCACCGAGGGTGAGGTATTTCTCTCCAAGGGCAAAACCATGGGCATTCTGACCCAGGATGGGGCATTTGACGAGAACGGCGAGGACGGTACGGGTGATGAGTCCGCCCTCCGGCACATGGTTCACGCCTTTCCCGCCCTGCTGCGGATGGAATCCGAGCTGGACGAGCTGCAAAAGCAGTTGGATCTGGGTATGGAGACCCTCGGGGAGGCGGAGTATGACCGCGTGACCCGCGCCTATTCCGCGCTGAACGAGAGGTTCATCCGCGACGGAGGACTGGAGTTCCGCGGGCGGTGCGTGGGCATTCTGCGGAGTCTGGGCTTTGACGAGGCTCTTTCCAATATGCCCGTGAAGGTGCTCAGCGGTGGACAAAAGACCCGACTGGCTCTGGGTATCCAGCTCTCCCGCAAGCCCGACGTGCTGCTGTTGGACGAGCCCACCAACCACTTGGATATCGAGACGCTGGGCTGGCTGGAGCGCTTTCTTGCCGACTATGACGGCTGTGTCATGGTGGTCTCCCACGACCGCTACTTCCTCGACCGCGTCACCAACAAGACCCTCTACATCCGAAACCACCGCGCTAAGCTCTATAGCGGCGGCTATACGAGGAGCATGGAGCAGGCGCGCATCGACCGTGAGATTCAGGAAAAGCATTACAAGGATCAGCAAAAGGAGATTGCAAGGCAGGAGGCCTACATCGCCCAGCAGCGGGCATGGAACCGCGAGCGCAACATCATCGCCGCCGAGTCCCGCCAGAAGATGCTGGACAAAATGGTGCGAATCGAACGCCCCGACAGCGCCCCCAAGCCCATCCGCCTGAAGTTCACCGCCTCCCGTCCCAGCGGAAACGACGTGCTGGATCTGCGGGACGTGTCCATGGGCTTTGACGGGCGGATGCTGTTTGAGCACCTCAATTTTCTGGTGAAGAAGGACGACCGCCTTCTTGTGCTGGGTCAGAACGGATGCGGAAAATCCACCCTCATCAACCTGATTATCGGTAAATTGGAGCCTGTTTCGGGCATCATCGAGGCGGGCTACAACGTGGAGATCGGCTACTACGATCAGGAAAATCAGAATCTCGACCCCGAAAATACCGTGCTGGACGAGCTGTGGAACGCCTACCCCCGCATGACCGAGACCGAGATCCGAAACACCTTGGGTCAGTTCCGCTTTGTTGGCGAGGACGTTTACAAGGAGGTCAGCGTGTTGTCGGGCGGCGAGCGGGCGCGGCTGACGCTGGCCAAGCTCATCCTCTCCAAAATGAACCTCTTGGTGCTGGACGAGCCCACCAACCACTTGGATATCGATTCCCGCGAGGCTCTGGAAGTTGCGCTGGAGGGCTTTGACGGCACCATCCTCGCGGTATCCCACGACCGATACTTCATCGAGAAGCTGGCCACCCGTATCATCGAGATCACCCCCGGTCAGGGCGCGACCCTGGTGAACGGTCGGAGCGGCGGCGACTTCACCGACTACCGCGTGGAGCGAAAGGGAGAGGCCTACACTGAGTACCGCGCCTTCATGGAAAACCGCCGAAGTGGGGTCACTTCCAAGCCCACTGCCATGGGTTCCATGCATGTAACCCCCTCGAATCACCCTCAAACTACCTCCAAGGAGGCCTATCAGCAGGCCAAGGCCGCCGCCGCGGAGGCCAGAAAGAAAAAGAACCGCATCGAAAAGCTCCACAAGGAGGCCGAGCGGTTGGAGGCCGAGATCGAGACCATCGACGAGGAGCTGAACGGTCCCGCCGCCAGTAATTACATCCGCGCCGCCGAGCTGGACACCCGCAAGGGAGAGTGCGAGGAGGAGCTGATGGCGGTGTATGAGGAGCTGGAGGAGCTGGGGGAGTAAGGCTATCTGTACGGATATATAAAAGGAGAGAAACCGTCCTTTCTCGGGATGGCTTCTCTCTTTTTTTGTTCAGTTTTCGGGCAAATGACCCGGCAAGCCTTGCCGTCCTGAGCTTTCGTGTCCCTCTACTGTATAAGACACCGAAAACCCGAAAAAGCCGATCAGCACAGCATCGGCGTTTCGTTCCCGATAAAGGGCACGTTCACGAAATCCCGCGGGTTGTGGCGAATGATGTAATCCATGTAGGAGCATATCTGCTCGGCGGTGAGGCGGTAGCCCATGGGGCTCATGTGACCGTGGAGGTAGAAGAGCTCCGCGAAGGTCTCGTCGTGCTCGGGGGCGTAGGCGCGGAGGTCGATGACGTAGGTGTTGTCAAAGTAGGCGGCCAGCTCGTGGAGACGGGCAGCGTGGGCATCTCCCGCGCCACGGGTGTAGTCATCCTGCTCCCACTTGGCGGAGCGGGGCATGGTGACAAGGAAAAACTTAGCGTCGGGTTGGATGGTCTTGTACCGCTGAATGATGCGGGCGTAGTACCCCGTAAAGGTCTTGGCGTTTTTTTCGGGATCGTCGGGATGGATGTCGCTCATCTCACCCAGAGGCTGACGCGCGCCGATGAGATCGTTGACACCCAGCGCGATGATGTAGGCTTGGGCTCTCAGGGCGGGGTCCCACCAGCCCCGCGTCTCGGCGTAGCCCTCGCAGTATTCCGAGGCGGTCATGCCGCCGCGGGAGAAGTTGTAGGCGGTGAGCCCTGCCATGCGGGCGATGAACTGACCCCAGGAATACTCGAACATATCGTAGTAATGCCGCTCGTTTCTCTCGGGGTCGAAGGTCTCAAACTCCCCCGAGGACAGGCTGTCGCCCACGCAGGCCACGGTGCGGAAGATGGAGGCGTAGCCGCCGTCGGTGACGGTGTTGTCAAGAGGAAGCTCGTCCGCGGGAGCGGTGTAGCGGTAGATGTTCATAATTTCAATTTCCTTTCTGCATCAATGGGTTATATGGTGGTTACGGTCTCTCGGAAAAAGTGATTTTCCACCTGAAAAACACCATCTCCGCGGCAAGCATGATGGCTCGATCCGCGCGCACCGTCTACCATGGAAAATGACAGCTCACAGCTCCACCAGCATCGCCCGACAGGGCGCCCCCTCGCGCCCGCCCAGATGGAGGGGGGCGGCGGTGAGGAAGTATCTGCCCTCGGGGACGTGGGTGAGGACAATGCCCTCCAAAAGAACGATATCCGCGCCCAGCAGAATGAGATGCACCGCGGCGGGGGCATCCTCGGGACCCACGGTCTGGCTCTCGTTACCTATGAGCTTGATCCCCGCCGCGGCAAAGACCCGAGCGGCGGCTTCGGTGACGGTGGCCTTTCCTCCCATGAGAATGCGCTCGGGGGCACCTGTCTCGGCGGCTCGATGCAGAATACGGCGGGCATCCTCGGCGGTCACGTCTCCGTCAAAGCGGGCGACGTAGCAATCCCCCAGAAAGGCGGCGGGATCCAGCTCGCTGAGGGTCTTTCCGTCCTTGATGAAATGGGAGGGCGCGTCCAGATGGGTGCCGTTGTGGGCGCACAGGGAAAAGGCGGTGAGGTTGATGGAATCCCCCTTGCCCATGTCGGCCAGCACCTCACACACGGGCGTGGGATCCCCGGGCCAGACGCGGCAGGAGAACAGCTCCTGAGAAATATCGTAGATCATATCAGCCTCCTTCCGGATAGAACAAAACGTTTTTGCGGCTCTGCTTTCCTGTCCGGCACACCGCCGCAATAACGTATGGTAGCCTATTGGTTTACCCGCCTAACCGTGAGTATAAGCACGGGACGCGCCCTTCCTTTTCCGCTGCCCCACTCCGAACACGATCATCGCTACCCACACCGTCAGGAAGATCCCCAGAGCCAGCATCTGCTCGGGGTGATCCAAGGGACTTGCCGACACACTGTCCAGATAGGAGGCAAGGCGGGGCTTGCGGAGGGGGGCGTTTTCGACCGTCAGGAAGAAGGAGGGGAGGATGAAAAGGAGCAGATTGGCGATGGCCACGGTGATCCCGTGGGCTGCGGGGCTTTCGCGGCGGCGGAGTCCGTAGGCGGCGGCCATGAGGCACCAGAGGGTGGGGAAGGCGATGTAGGACAGCATGGTGTCGGCGTTGCGGGTCTCTACCAAAAAGGTGTAGAGCAGCCCCGTGGTCAGGTGGAGCCACAGCGTCCAACTGAGCCCCCGCAAAATCGCCAGAGAGCGGGCGCGGGAGGGGGTGAGGGTCTGCCACTCCTTGGTATACCCCTTTTTGGCTCGACCCACCTGTCTTTTTTCCTCGCGGAGAGCCTTACCGATACGGCGGGAGCGGACGGCGGTGATGACAAAGACCGAGATATACCACACCGCCAGAGACAAAAGGGACAGGAGAAGCCGAGCCAGATTGTTGTGCCCGGGCCAGGCGCGGGACAGCTTGACACCCCCCACAAGGGCGACCACAACCGTGAGGATGAAGTGGGTTCCCATGGAAATACCCATGGAAGCCCAGAGAATGCCCCGACTGTGGGTGCGTACGGTGGCGAAGAGACAGACCCCAACCGTCAGAAGCAGGGTCACGCAGAGGAACAGGAGCGCCTGACCGCTTTCCTTGCCTACCAGATGGGAAAACAGGATGTAGACCCCCGCGAGGAGGAGGTTGAGTCCCACCGTGATGCAGAGGGACTTGAGCAGGGCGAGTAGATTTTTTTTCATAATTTCATTTTGTGTCGGCGGTCAAAGCCCCAAAGCTTCAACGCCTGTATGTAGGTGAAGGATGGAAAGGGGGCGTGTATACAAGCATTATACCACAAAAGCAGGGGCATGGCAAGTGGGGACATACAAAAAGAAATGAAAAAGAAAAAATAATTTGTGCAAAAGCGCTTGAAGGCAGGGATAAAAAGACCACCACACGGGGATGGTGTGGTTAGAAGAAATACCTTATCCATAAAAAAGTCCCGGAAACTCCGGGACTTTGATTGGTTCAATACTAAAGCCGTGCAGTATTGATAATGTGAAGGACGGTGTTGGCAGTCGATTGATTCTTGATAACTTCCAAGTTGTGCGCAATCTCGCTCATAGCGGCTTCCATAGATGCCGCATGTATCTGTTGCATACGTGATTGATCCTGAAGAAGCTTTTCCATTTTCCAGTTATGTAGCTGTTCTTCGTAGAGATTCATGGCTTCCTTTAAGCTATCAGAGCGACCATCCTTAATAGACAGTAGCATATAGCAAACAGCTTCGGTGTTCCTGTAGGTTTCGGGCAAAATCTCCAAAGAATCTTTCCCCTCGTCTTGGATTTGGGCGAGCTTTTCTTCCAAATTGCTGATTTCCTTCAAGTCCTTTTTGTTTTGGGATTGTTTTGTTGCGTAGGTGGATTCAATTTCGATTATCTTTTCTTCCTTGTATTTTTTGGCGGATGTAATCGCCCATTTGAGGAGCCAAGCACCGATTGCACCGGGGATAAGGACTAAAAAGAAGAAGCCAGGCAAATCCGAGAGGGACATCCCCTCGGAAATAAACATCAGCAGGAATAATGCTGCTTGACCAGAAAGAGCACTTCCCCATCCGATTCTTGCGTGGTATCCCAGAGGTTTGTCGCTCTTGGAGATCAATTCCTTGTAAGCAAGATCTCGTTGAGAAATCTCACTTTTGATTTGGACGATCTGTTCTTGCGTTTTTTTTATGGCCATCAAGACACATGACGCATTCAAAAGATCGTTGTACAGCGTTTGATTCATGTTTTTTCCTCCTAAAAATAAAAAGTGCGCCAACCGAAGCCGACGCCCCAAAAACGCATCACTCCGATTGTCGCCAAACAAACTGCCTACAGGTATCCCGATAAGGGGTATACTCATAACCGTGGAGCTTTGCGTTTTTAACAAAGTTCAGTTGCTACGAGTATGCCCAAAAAAAGGGTGTGCGATCATCCGCCCTTGGTATACCTGCATTATTCAGTTTGTTTGGCACCTCCCATTGTACCACACTCCCACCCCCCTGTCAAGTCTCACCCCACAAAAACAGACGAAAAAAAGAAAAATAATTTGTGCAAAACCGCTTGACCGAGGGGGAAACCTGTGGTATAATAAATCAAAGTGGGTGAATCTGCCCAAAAAACTGACACTTGTAAGACCCGCATCTCGCGGGCAAGGAGGAATCTATGCTGCCTATCGCCATCCAGCTTTACACCGTTCGCGACCAAGCCGCCGCCGATTTTGAGGGCACCCTGAAGGCCATCAAGGCCATGGGCTACGAGGGCGTGGAGTTCGCGGGACTTCACGGTAAGTCCGCGTCCGAGATCAAGGCTCTGTGCGCCGAGATCGGTCTGACTCCCATCTCCGCCCACGTCCCCTACTACGATATGGTCGCCGACCCCAAGGGCGTGCTCTCCGACTACGCTGAGATCGGCTGCAGATACGTGGCTATCCCCTACCTGACCCCCGAGTGCCGCCCCGGCACCGACGGCTTTGCCAAGGTGGTGGAGAACGCCGAGATGCTGGGCAAGGTGGCAAAGGAGCTGGGTATGACCCTGCTTTACCACAACCACGATTTCGAGTTCGAGAAGATCGACGGCAAGTACGCCCTCGAGGTGCTGTACGATACCGTCCCCGCCGACCTCTTGCAGACCGAGCTGGACACCTGCTGGGTTCGTGTGGGCGGCGAGGAGCCTGCCGCCTACGTCCGCAAGTTCAGCGGCCGCGCCCCCGTGGTGCACCTGAAGGACTACACCGGCGGGAAGTCCGAGCACATGTACGAGCTCATCGGCATCGAGTCCGAGGAGAAGGCCGCCGAGGAGAGTCCCTTCGAGTTCCGTCCCGTGGGCTTCGGCGTGCAGAACGTACCCGCCATCATCAAGGCCGCAGAGGATGCCGGTGCCGAGTGGCTGGTGGTGGAGCAGGATCAGCCCTCCATGGGTCTTGACCCCCTGCAGTGCGCCGAAAAGGCTCTCGGGTATCTGCGCTCCCTGTAAGCTCCCCGCAGGCTCTCCGCTTCCCCCTGTATGCAACGGCCGCTTTGGCGGTCGGGCAGATAAATCATGAAAAACTTTTGATAAAGGAGAATTTTATCATGGCAGAAGAAAAAATGGACGCTCTTCTTGACTACGCGGGTCAGAAGGTCGAGACCGTCATCGACACGGACAAGAAGCTCCGTGTAGGTATCATCGGATGCGGCTGGATCGCAGACGCTCATATCGATTCCTATAAGCGTATGCCCGACGTGGAGATCGTGGCCGGCGCAGACCTCATCCCCGGCAAGGCCGCCGCCTTCTTCAAGAAGCACGGCGTGGAGGGCGTCAAGACCGATTACGCCTCCCACAAGGAGATGTTGGACGATGAGTCTCTGCATCTGGATGCCGTTTCCATCTGCACCTACAACCGCCAGCACGCGGGCCCCGCTATCTACGCCCTGCAAAAGGGTGTCCACGTTCTCTTGGAGAAGCCCTTCACCGTCACCCTGGACGAGGCGGTCGAGGTCATGAAGGCCGAGCGCGAGAGCGGTAAGGTTCTGTCCATCGGCTTCCAGCCCCGACTGGATCCCAATATGCAGATGATCAAGAAGATCGTGGAGTCGGGCGAGCTGGGTCAGATCTACTATATCCAGACCGGCGGCGGCCGCCGCCGCGGTATTCCCACTCCCTTCCCGGAGGTCACGTTCATCCGTAACGAGACCGCGGGTCTGGGTGCTTTGGCCGACATCGGTTGCTACTCTCTGGACATGGTGCTCAACGCCATCGGCTACCCCAAGCCTTTGACAGTTACCGGCTACAAGTCCGACTTTTTCGGTAAGAACCCCACCACGTATCCCGATAACCCCGAGTACGCCGAGAAGTTCGGCGTTGACGATTTCGCCGCCGCCTTCATCCGTCTGGAGGGTGGCATCATTCTGGACTTCCGTATCGCGTGGGCCATGAACATCAACACCCCCGGCGACACCATCATCCTCGGTACTCAGGGCGGTCTCCGCATCCCCTCCACCGACTGTTGGAACGGCACCGTGGGCGGTCCCATGACCATCTACAAGACCATCGGCGGCATCAACTACGAGACTCAGGTTCCCATCATCAACGACGGCGGCCCCAGCCTCTTCGACCGCAAGATCCGCTCCTTCCTCGATGCCTGCAAGAACGGCGGCAAGGCTCCCGTGCCTTCCTCCCAGATCATCTACAACCAGGCTATTCTGGACGGTATCGCCAAGTCCGCAGCCCTCGGCCGCGAGATCGAGATCGAGATTCCTCAGGTCTGATTCATTCGTATACGTTTATGCGGGGAAAACTTCTTGCAAGAAGTTTTCCCCGCACCCCTTTCAAGAACCTTTAAAAATGGTGGAGGAGCGAAACGGGACATGAGTCTTTTGCAGTGATCGGACGTGGCTATGATGATATGAGCTCTTCTCCCTCGGGAGGGGGCTTTCTGCTAATTCCATCCTTAATTATATAGCGAAATATACCGTCCGCGAGGCTCCCCGCAAGAACCCCTCCACCCGTGCTCTTCCGCACCTTACATACAAGGGGTTTGCGCGAATTGCACAAAACAGCGACGACATATTTATGACAAACTGCTACGGTCTCCAAACCGAAAAAACTTTGCGAAAAAGTGTTGACAAATAAAAACAAAAGTGCTATAATATGCAAGCTGTCCACGAGCGCCCGCTTGCGGATGGTCGAAGAACAGCGAAACAATGCCGCGAAATTTTTGAAAAACTTCTCAAAAACCCCTTGACAAACAGGCGGGAGCGTGGTATAATAAGAAGGTCGCCTATGTGCGGCTTGCGAGCCTGACTCGCGCGGATCATTGACAATTGAACAACAGGAGATTAAAGTACAAGCAAAGCTTGTGATTGAGAATCTCGAAATTTCTTTGAAAAAAGAGAGCTTGAATCTATCACGGATTCGAGCGCATACTCAACAAAGTATGAGAGCCAAACAAGCTCGACAAACGATTTTAACTGCGAAGCAGTTCAAATACAATTTGCTCGAGAGTTTGATCCTGGCTCAGGATGAACGCTG
>JAZNUO010000124.1:0-3935 GCA_045592305.1 Eubacteriales bacterium
TTCCGTCGGTCAGATTACACTTGGTGTAGTGGGCGGTTTCCTCAAAATTCACGGTCGCCTTCACCACGAAAACCGTGGTGGAATAGTCCACGGTGACGTCCAGACCATGGAAATCAGCCAGAGTCTTGTCGGTGACGAAGAAGGAATCGTCATAGTCATGCTGTCCGTAGTAGTTGGCGAGAACAGTAGCTTCCGTGATAGCAGACTGGCCGTGATGATTTCCTTCCTTTTTGTGGACAATGTCCCGCTTACCCTTGATGATGATCTCCTGACCGATCTCGATGTCGGCGAAGATGCTCACGTCGTTGACGATCACGGAGATCAGACCCGTCTCGTCAATGAGGTAGAAGCCGGTGCGGTTGACCAGGGAAGGACCGACGATGCCCTTGACCACGACCTCCTCGCCCAGCTCGGACTGAATGGCGGCCTGTACGTTGGTGGCATCCACAATGGCGGGATCCAGCACCTCGATCTCCAGCGTCTCGGTGGCGGTCTTGCCGCCAAAGGTCACGGTGATAGTCACGGTAGCCTTGCCCGCGTCCTGACACTCCATGACCAGCTTGCCGTCGGTCTCGTTGAACTTGACGGCGGTCTCATTGGAGGAGGCGTAGGTCACGGTAGCGTTCTCAAAGCCCAGCAGAGCGGAGGAGACAGAGGTGGGAACCTCCATGAGGGGATTGCCCGTGTACTGAGTCTTGAAGAGATCCATGATGTGGTACTCCAGCACGTACGCGGGAGCCTTGTCGGTGTCGAACTTGTAGCCCTCGTCAATCACGGCCACGGGGAGGAAGCGGAAGTTGCAGGAGGTGCCGGTGGACTTGGCGTTCAGAGCGGTGATGTAGACGGTGCAGATCTTGCCGTCGAACTCGCGGAGCCACGTGAAATCATTACCGTTGCACTGGGAGTAGGTATAGTTACCCGTCTCGCCGTCGATGTCGAAGAAGTAGAAGTTGGTAAAGCCGTTGCCGGGAACCTCCTTGACCAGGGCATTGACCTTAAAGACCTGGGTGGTGATGTTCTCGGTGACGGGGGTGTTCAGAAGCTCCTTGACGGTCATCTCGTTGATGCCGCTGAAGTCGATCTCGGAGACCTTGTTGTCATTTTCAACCAGAATGCAGTCGGTGAGCTGGTTGCAGCCCTTGTAGCCGAACTTCTGGGCGCCTTCGATCTCGGAATCCAGAATCCAGTAGTCCTTGGTACCCGCCACGGTGACGGTGTTACCGATCTGTACACGCTGAGCGGAGTCGCCGTCGTAGACGTAGATGGACGCGCCGCCGTTCATGAGGATGTAGCCGCTGGGCTTCATGCCGGTGGCGTAGGTGATACGGGCGACCACACCCGTGATCTTGAGGTTCGCGCCCTTCTCGGCATCGCGAGCCTCGGCAATGGTGGCAGAGGCATACTGGGAAACGTCCACGTTGCCCTGATTGTTCTTGTACTCGATCAGGCGGGCGTTCTTGACCTCCTTGGTGCCGTTGTAGTTCTGGAGGATGCAATGGAGCAGAACCTCGTCGCCCTTGGCGGGCTTGTACTCGAACTCGGCGTAGCCGATGGAGCCGTCGGCGGAGTAGGTGCCGTAGACCGAGATGGAGCCGGTCTCGTCGGCAATGACCATCGCGCCGTACGTGCCGTTGGTCACGGTCTGGACAATACCGCGGATGTAGTAACGCTCGGTGGTGACGTAGCCCGATTCCTCACCGCAAAGCTCCAAAGCCTTGGCAACGGTGATGACCTCGTACTCGGGAGCAGGCTCGTCGCCGCCCTCGGTCTCCCCCTCGGTGGAGGGATCGGTCTCGGGGGTGGTCTCCCCCTCGGTCTCAGGGGTCTTGGTGGGTTCCTCGGTAGTCGTGTCGGTGGTGTCCTCGGGAGTGTTGTCGCCCTCGGGGGCGCAGGCCATCAGGCTACAGGAGAGCAGCATCAGAAGAGCCAGCAGGGAAGCAAGCGCGCGGATGGAAAAGGATCGCATGGCGGGTACCTCACTTTCAAATTATGCTATTCATCATTATACCTGTTTCGACCTGAAAAGTCAATAGAAAAGGTAACTGATATTTTCCGGCGTTATCCCCCTCTTTCCGTCACTTTCCCGAGGGAGACAGCCGATGAACGCGCCTCGGTCTGCCCGCGCGGCTCGGAGGCCTTGGAAAACCTTCGTTGACCATTCATGGCGCAAGAAACAGAGGGCATCTGAATTTCATGAAATTTTCTTTTCCTATTGCTTTTTCGACGGTTTTATGGTAAAATAGGGAAGTAGACCAAACTAAAAAGGAGAACACCATGAAGCTTAACTACAAACGCACCCTTCTGGTCGGTATGGCCTTCTTCCTCATCTCCGCCTTCTGGCAGGCCTACGATGCCATTATTCCCCTGATCCTCACCAACCACTTCGGTCTCCCCCAGACCGCCTCGGGCGCGGTCATGTCCATTGACAACGTGCTGGCCGTGTTCATGCTCCCCATCTTCGGCGCGATCTCGGACAAGGTCAACACCAAGATGGGCAAGCGCACCCCCTTCATTCTGGTAGGCACCATTGTTGCCGTGGTCGCCTTCGTGGGTTTGACGCTCATCGACAACTATCAGCTCGCCCGTATGTATACGTTTTCCTTCATGCCCGACGCGTCCGAGCTGTCGGACCCTGCCATTCGGGAATGGATGGCCGAGAGAATGTGGAGCCTGACCGTTGAAAATCCGCTGCCTCTCGTGGGCTTCATCGCCACTCTTTTGGTGGTGCTGATCGCCATGGCCACCTTCCGTTCTCCCGCCGTGGCTCTCATGCCCGACGTGACGGTCAAGCCCCTGCGCTCCAAGGCCAACGCCATCATCAATCTGACGGGTACCGCCGGCGGTATCCTTGTTCTCGCGCTGGGTATCGTTTTTGCCACCTCCAAGAAGCTCTATATGTCCTATACGGGCTACGTTATCGCCGTGGTCTGCATCATGCTCACGGGCCTTGTAATCTTCCTGCTCTGCGTCAAGGAGAAGAAGTGGGCCGCCGAGATGGAGGAGGAATCTACCCGCCTGGGAATCGACACCGTGGCCGACTCTGATGGCCAGACCGTCACCAAGGGCAAGCTCTCCCGCCCCGAGCTGGTCTCCCTGCTCCTGATCCTCGCTTCCGTCGCCCTGTGGTACATCGGTTATAACTCCATCACCAGTAAGTATTCGGTCTACGCCACCAATATCCTGGGCTTTGACTACAACCTCACCCTCATCATCGCCCAAGCCGCCGCCATCGTCTCCTACATCCCCGTGGGCATCATCTCCTCCAAGGTGGGCCGCCGTAAGACCATCCTCTTCGGCGTGGCCATCCTCGCCACCGCCTTCTTCGCGGGTCACTTCATCACCCCCGACGTGCCCTCGTTCATCATGTACCCCATCTTCATCCTCGCGGGCATCGGCTGGGCCTCCATCAACGTCAACTCCTTCCCCATGGTGGTGGAGCTGGCTCGCGGCGGCGACGTGGGCAAGTACACGGGCTACTACTACACCGCCTCCATGGCCGCCCAGATCGTAGCCCCCATCCTGTCGGGTCTGCTCTACGATCTCATCGGTATGCGCCACGTATTCTTCCTCTTCGGCGCGGCCTTCGTGGTATTCTCCTTCATCACCATGTTCTTTGTTAAGCACGGTGACTCCAAGCCCATCGAGAAGAAGTCGGTTCTTGAGAGCCTTGACGCGGGGGATGACTGATGATCTTCCTGTACATCCTTCTCATCCTCCTCTGCGCGGTCTGCGCTCTGGCTGTTTTGCTGGGACTTCTCTACCTATTGGTTTTCGTCCGCCCCCGCGCCAAGAGACCGCCCAAGTCCCTTTTGGTGGAGTACGCCCACCGTGGTCTCCACGGCGGCGGCATCCCCGAAAACTCCCTCCCTGCCTTTGAAAAGGCCTGCCAAAACGGCTTTGGCATCGAGCTGGACGTTCAGCTCTCGGGCGACGGC
>JAZNUO010000125.1:0-5165 GCA_045592305.1 Eubacteriales bacterium
AATCAGACTCTTTCGCCCCTTTGTGGGCGAAAGAGTCGCGCAGATCAGGTGGTGGGTTTCTTAAGGGAGGCACCGTGGGTGACTCCCTTACGTGGCGATTCTTTTGGTACTTTTCTTTCGCCACGGAAAGAAAAGTACATAGGCAAAACTCTTCGATAAGCCCAAATTTGAATGTCGGATGATCCGATACATTCGAAATCCTCGCCCGATTCGAAATCCTTGTCTGAGCCCTTGACAAAATCCGTTTTTTCTGGTATACTGTATAATTGATGTAGTATTTGCAGAAGGGAGACTGCCATGGCCGTGTCGGATCGGGACGTACAGCATACCGTTATAGGAAACCGCGACCTTCTGGAGCATCTGGAGCGGGATATTCGGGCGGGTCAGCTCTCCCATGCCTACATCCTGGACGGACGGCAGGGAAGCGGACGGCATACCATCGCCCGCCATATCATGACCTCCGTCGCCTGTGAGAACCGCCCGGGGCAGGCTCTCCGCACCCACGCGGACGAGGATCAGATGGGATTCTTTGATCTCCCCGACCTTGTTCCCCCGCCCCGCGAGATCCCCGCGAACGCGCCCCTGCCCTGTCTGGCGTGCCCCGCCTGCCGTAAGGTGCTGGAGGATACGTGTCCCGATATCCGTGTCATCGGGCGGGACGGGAAGGCCTCCATCGGCGTGGAAGCCATCCGCTTTCTGCGAAGCGACGTGCTCATGCCTCCCAATGATCTGGACACCAAGATCTACGTCATCGAGGATGCCGAAGCCATGACCGTCCAAGCCCAGAACGCTCTCCTCCTGACGCTGGAGGAGCCGCCGCCCTACGTCCTGTTCCTGCTTCTCTGCGACGGAGCCGATCGCCTGCTGGAAACCATCCGCAGCCGCGCCCCCGTCCTACGCACCCGACCCATCCCCGACGGCGAGATCCGCGACTATCTCCGCGCCCGCCGCTGTACCCTCTCGGAGGAGGATCTGGAGGCCGTGATCCTGCGCGCCGACGGCTGTATCGGTCAGGCGCTCACCTTAGCCGATGCCCGCGCGGTGAAGCCCATCCTCAGAATGCGGGAGATCTGCGACGAGTTCATGGGGGTCATGGCCGCCCGCCGCTATGACGGTATCCCCGCCGTGTTGACCCGATTCGGAAACAAGCGGGACGGAGTCACGGAGCTTTTGAGCCTCATTCACCTGGCCGCCCGCGACCTCATTCTGCTCCGCCACGGAGACGGGGTCAGGCTCAAATACTACACCGACCGCTCCGCCGCCGAGGAGTTTTCCTGCCGCTTCACCACCAGATCCCTGTTGAGCCTGTGCGCCGCTCTGGAGGAAGCGCAGGATTCTCTGGCGGGAAACGGCAACATCCGCCTGACTCTCATGCGCATGGCGGTGGAGCTGGGCACGTAAGGAGTAACCACAAAAAAGCATTCACGTGAAAGGAAAGATCACAGTATGGATATAAACGAGAAGAACCCCCGTTCCGAGGGGCAGAGCGAGGGAGGCAAGCCCCGCGACGGTAAACGCCCGGGCAACGGAGGCCGCCACAATCATCACCGCAGAGGCGGAAGCCGTCCCCCCCGCCCCCAGAACAACGATGCTGCCCAGAGCCAACCCGTGTCCGAGGGCGAGGTCAACGCCGCTCGCGAGGCTGCCCGCCAGCCTGATAAGCGCAGCCAGCCACAGCAGAGCCGTCCCCAGAAGGGAGGCCGCCCCGACCGCGAGAACCGTAAGCCCGAAAATCAGGAGCAGTCCGCTCCCAAGGCAAAGGAGAACGACCGCCGTCTGCCCCCCGCCACAGGTCGTCCCCAGCGCAGCATCCGCCGCGCCCCCGCGCGGGCTGATCTGCCGGACATGGACAACCTCCTGATCGAGGACACCGTGATCGCGAATACCCTCCATCCCACGGCTGAATCCGAGGCCGTGGATGCTGCCGAGGTGGAGCGCATTCTGGAGCGGGATATTTTCGTCCGCGACGAGGAAAGCGTTCCCGACGTTCTGCCCGAGGGCAAGGTGGTGGTGGCGGGTATCCGCTTCCGCACGGGCGGTAAGACCTACTTCTTTGATCCCGGGGAACTTACCTGCGTGGCGGGGAGCTACGCTATCGTAGAGACCGCAAGAGGTCTGGAGTTCGGTGAGGTCTGCATGGGCAACCGCATGGTGGACACCTCCTTGGTGGTGCCCCCCCTTCGCCCCGTGGTTCGCATCGCCACCGATACCGACATCGCCCACAACACCGAGAACCGCGAGCGGGAGGAGAACGCCTTCCGCGTGGGGGTAGAGAAGATCCGCGAGCATAAGCTGGACATGAAGCTGGTGTCGGTGCAGTACACCTTTGACAACTCCAAGCTCCTGTTCTATTTCACCTCGGCGGGTCGCGTGGACTTCCGCGAGCTGGTCAAGGATCTGGCAGGCGTGTTCCACATTCGCATCGAGCTGCGTCAGATCGGCATCCGCGACGAGGCTCGCATGATCGGCGGTCTCGGTGCCTGCGGCCGCCCCCTGTGCTGTACCACCTTCCTGTCGGATTTCGGCCAGGTCTCCATGAAGATGGCCAAGGAGCAGAATCTGTCCCTCAATTCCACCAAAATATCGGGCTGCTGCGGCCGACTCATGTGCTGCCTGCGCTACGAGCACGATACCTATACCGAGGAGATCAAAAAGACCCCCGCGCAGGGCAGCTTCGTCAACACGCCCGACGGCCCGGGCGTGGTCACTGAGATCTTCCCTCTACAGGGTGAGGTCAAGGTCAGCCTGCGCAGTCAGACCGACTCTGCACCCAAGCGGTATAAGCGGGAGCAGGTGGAGCTCCAGATCCGCGTGCCCAGAGCCGGGCACCCCGCGGAGGATGCCGACGAGGGTGAGCCCGAGGCAGAGAACACGACCGAGGATTGACCGATGACCTGCCTTCGGGGTGAGTGTTTACGGATTGTTAACATCTTTTTTGGTTTTTTCGACCGAAAATTACCCGATACCCCTTGAAAAAAAACGAAATTGTGATATAATAGACAGTAAGCCCGCGGTCGCTATGCTCGGCGGCTGTGAGCAAATACCTATCTGGAGGACACAACAATGGCATACAAGATTAGCGATGATTGCATCTCCTGCGGCGCTTGCGCTGAGAACTGCCCCACCGAGGCTATCTACGAGGCTGACGGCAAGTACGAGATCGACGCTGACAAGTGCATCGACTGCGGCTCTTGCGCAGACGCTTGCCCCGTTGAGGCTCCCAAGGCTGAGTAATTCAACCTGCGGAACATAATCCGTTCCAACACTCCCGATCATCCTGACGCGCGCGCGTAGGGGGTCGGGAGCTGTTGTTTCTATGGCGAAAGGAGAGTACCGATGGAGCTGCGGGACAGAGAGACCCTGCACGAGGTCAACGAGCATATACGCCTGATCCAGCGGACGGACGGTCTGACCTTCGGGACAGACGCTTACCTGCTGGCGGCCTTTCTGCGCCCCAAACGCGCCGCCGTCGCCGTGGATCTGGGGAGCGGAACAGGGATCATCCCCCTCCTTTGTCTGGCGAGGGATAAGGCCGCCCGCTTCACCGCGGTGGAGATCCAACCCCCCTTCTGCGAGCTCATCACACGCAACGCCGCCCTCAACGGCATGACCGAACGCTTGACCGTCCTCCAAGCCGACGCGCGGCAGATCAAGGCTGACTCGGTCGGGGGCGAGGTAGATCTTGTGACCGCCAATCCCCCCTATATGGCGCCGAACAGCGGCGCGCGGAACCGAACCGACGAGAAGTACGTCGCCCGCCACGAGGTCTGCGGAACCGTGGGGGACTTCTGCGCCGCCGCGGGAAGGCTTCTCAAGCACGGCGGACGGTTCTGCTGTGTGTTCCGTCCCGAGCGGCTGGCGGATCTGTTCGAGGGTCTGCGAACCGCTCATCTTGAGCCGAAACGAATGACGCTGGTGCAAGCCACCTATGCCGCCACCCCCTCCATGGTGCTGGTGGAGGCGGTCAAGTACGCCGCGCCGGGTATGACGGTAACGCCTCCTCTCTGCCTCTGGGAGCCTGACCCCGACCGCCCCGAAAAGCCCGCGGAGCCCATGGCGCAGACGGCGGAGGCGGCATATATCTATGAGAACTGCGGTTTCCCGCCGAAGCTTAGGGGGGAGAATCGATCATAAATTGCGGTTTATCGAAGAGATACAAGATACACGCCGAGCAAGCTCGGCCGATACAAGATACAAGATAGAAAAACGGCTGTTCTCATAAGGTTTGTCGCAATATCTTGTATCGTATCTTGTATCTTTGTATCTTACCGCTAAACCCAAATTTGAACCAAGGAGCATCCCATGGATCACATGAAACACATACTCAGCTACACCCGTCGCGCCGTGGATGATTACCAAATGATCCGCGGGGGCGACAAGATCGCCGTGGGGGTCTCGGCAGGGAAGGACTCCCTGACCCTGCTCCATGCTATGGCGGGTCTGCGCCGCTTCTATCCCCGACCCTTTGAGCTCATCGCCATCACGGTGGACATGGGCTTCGGCGCTATCGAGGCCAATCGGGGCAAGGAGCTGCCCGCCGATCCCTATGGGGGTATCCGCGCCCTGTGCGAACGTCTGGAGGTGCCCTACCACGTCGTCCCCTCCGAGATCGCCCGCATCATCTTCGACGTGCGGGGGGAGTCCAACCCCTGCTCCCTCTGCGCCAAGCTTCGCCGCGGCGCGCTGAATAACGCCGCTAAGGAGCTGGGGTGTAATACGGTCGCGCTGGGTCATCACTTCGACGACGCGGTGGAGACCTTCATGCTCAATCTCTTTTTCGAGGGGCGCATCGGCTGCTTCCGGCCCGTGACCTACCTCTCCCGCGTGGATTTGCGGGTCATCCGTCCCCTGCTCTACACCCCCGAAAAGGAGGTCAGAGCCTTCGCCCAAGCCGCCGAACTGCCCGTGGTGAAATCCATCTGCCCCGCCGACTCCAACACCGAGCGGGAGTCCATGAAGCAGCTTCTGGCCTCTCTGGAGCGTCAGCACAAGGGACTGCGCCACCGCATCTTCCACGCCATGCAGGCTCACGGGGTGGACGGTCTCCACCTCCCCGAGAGACGGCCGCTGGTCATGCCCGAGCCTGAAGTGGATGAGGGGGAGTGAACCATGCCCCGCTGCTCGGTTGTTCTCTCGGCGGCCTGTGGGGTGGGTAAAACCGCTTG